>JBFOLV010000033.1:0-2929 GCA_040830325.1 Kordiimonas sp.
ACTCAAGCAAGGAATAGTCGGCGTCCAAGAAAGCACCAACATATGGCATGACTGCTTCTGTAATCACCCATCCCAGCATAGCGGCCAACCAAGTAAGTAAAAACGATTCAGCGACAGTATGATGGAGTATTTGCCTAAACCCCGCCCCAGAAATCTTTCTTAGGCAAAATTCTCTCTCCCGCTCTAAATCTCGTGCAGTAGCCAAGCCAATATAGTTAAAAACGGAGATCATCAGCACTAGGCCAGCTATCGCTATAAAGCCGTATATTTTTGCATAGTTTCCTATGGTGTTTGCCTCCGTGCGACCTTGGGAACCCAAATGAAGGTCAGCGAATGGTTGCAGGAAATAATGGAACCTTTCTCTCATCACATGATCTGTTTGTTTATGAAGAGGCCTGTGCTCGTCTACAAGCTGAGCAATTCGCTCATAGAGGCTTTCCGTTGACGCACCTGCATTCAGACGCACAAATGTTTCAGAATCATAGACATCCCATGAGTTTGGTTCATGCACCAATACATCCTGAAACGGCACAACAAACTTGAAAGGATAATCTGTTCTGGGCCCAACCTCCTTAAAGACCGCCGATACAGTAAAATCATAAGCCTCATTGAGAGTCAGTGTCTGGCCAACAGGATCTTCCTGACCCCAATATTGTAGTGCGGCAGCCTCCGATATGATCACACTATTCTTCGTTGGAAACGGGGATTGAGTACTTCCCTTCACGAATTGAAGTGGAAATATATCCAGAAAACCGTCTTCAGCTAAAAAGACAGTGTCGTAATTGACAAAATCATCTTTTTTTACAAGCCAGTGATTTCCGATCAACCTCACAACATTTTTCACTTCAGGAAAATCAGCTATGGCCGGCCCCAACGCATTCACAACATAGAGATGATAGTATGAAGACCAACTACCTTTATACTGACCTTCAATACGATACAGATTTTCTTGATCTGTGACCCAATCATCAAAATGTGTTTCGACATATGCGTAAAGCAGAATGATCAACGTCACTGCAATACCACAGGCCAAACCAACCAGATTCATTATTGGTAAAAAAGGGCGTCTCAATATCTGACGTAGAGAAACCCCAATAGTATGACCAATCATAGCAATCCCCAAAATGCTAATTGTTCACATATACCCCTATTGAGAGTATTACATAAACTTATGATATTGAATACTATATCTTAATAAGCAAAATTTGGTCAGTGCGCACGATCACGCAAAAAGGGATGTAGATATCTAAATAACTTAAACCAATAAAAAAGCCGAGGCATTACCCCGGCTTTCTCTAACTTACTTATCTCAGCTTGTTAGCCTTTGCGTTCAACCATCATTTTCTTGGTTTCCGCAATTGCTTTCGCAGGGTTTAGCCCTTTAGGACAAGCATTTGAGCAATTCATAATTGTGTGGCAACGATACAAACGGAATGGGTCTTCCAAGTTATCAAGACGCTCACCAGTGTTCTCATCACGGCTATCAATTAACCAGCGGTACGCCTGAAGAAGAGCCGCAGGGCCGAGATATTTATCGCCGTTCCACCAATAGCTTGGGCAACTTGTTGAACAACAAGCACACAAAATACATTCATAAAGACCATCAAGCTTTTTACGGTCTTCTGGTGATTGGAGGCGTTCCTGCTCAGGTGTCGGAGACTGTGTCTCCATCCAAGGCTTGATCGACGCATACTGTGCATAGAAGTTCGTCAAATCCGGCACCAAGTCTTTTACGACTTCTTGGTGAGGCAGCGGTGTAATAGAAACAGCGCCCTTAACGTCTTCGATTGCGGTCGTACAAGCTAGGCCATTCTTACCATCGATATTCATCGCGCAAGAACCACACACACCTTCACGGCACGAACGACGGAATGTAACTGTGCTATCCATCTCATCTTTAATTTTGATGAGTGCATCCAGCACCATTGGGCCACAATTATCCATGTCTACTTCAAAAGTATCCATGCGTGGGTTTTCACCGTCATCAGGGTTCCAACGATAAACATTGAATGCCCGTGTGTTGGTTGCACCCTCTGCTTTAACCGTTTTACCTTTGCCAACTACGGAGTTTTTAGGAAGTGAAAATTCAGCCATTGTCTTATCCCTCCCTTAATACACACGTGCTTTAGGTTTAATATACTCAACTTCTTCAGTGAGCGTATAATCATGAACCGGGCGTTCGCCTAGTGTCACCTTCTTACCGTCAAACCAAGAAACCGTATGTTTCATCCAGTTCTTGTCGTCACGGTCAGGGAAGTCCTCATGCATATGAGCACCACGACTTTCTTTACGTGCCGCAGCACCGTGCATAGTAAGTGCCGCCTGCCCAATTAGGTTTTGCAGCTCAAGTGTCTCGATCAAATCGCTGTTCCAAACAAGAGATCGGTCCGCTGTACGGATATCAGTGATGTTTGCAGCAACGTCATCAATCTTCTTAACACCTTCAGCAAGCACCTCCGCAGTACGGAATACCGCACAATGATTTTGCATTGTACGCTGCATTTCAAGGCGGCGTTCAGCAGTTGAAGCAGAGCCGTTTGCATAACGTGCAGCGTCAAGACGACCAAGTGCCATTTCTTCAAAACCTTCAGGTAGAGGTTTCTGCGTAACACCGGCTTTAGTTGTTTCACCAATACGGTGTGCTGTTGCACGGCCAAACACAACAAGATCAATAAGTGAATTAGAGCCAAGGCGGTTCGCGCCGTGTACAGATACACAAGCTGCCTCACCAACTGCAAACAAGCCTGGCACCGTCGCATCAGGATTATCTTTAGTCGGGTTAATAACCTCACCGTGATAGTTTGTGGGAATACCACCCATATTATAGTGACATGTCGGGATAATCGGGATCGGTTCTTTGGTTACATCAACACCCGCAAATACCTTCGCTGACTCAGAAATACCAGGCAAACGCTCTGCAAGAATTGCA
>JBFOLV010000034.1:0-5055 GCA_040830325.1 Kordiimonas sp.
ATGCGGCTAACATGCCAGCACCAGCAGATTTGATGAAGAAAATTCAAGGCCAACCAGCTGGCGGGGCCACACCGGGCGGTGTACCCGCGGGGGGCGCTAGTGGGGCAACAGCTATCGGTTCACCTGCTGCGCCAAAGGCTGGCCAAACCCGGGGTGCCACGGCGCAGCCGTCAGCGCAAGGTTTGGCGTTTAATAGTGGGCCGGGCAGTGACCATGCTATGCACCCAATGCCAATAGACTTGGAAAAGCTTGTCGCGCTTTTTAATAAAGAAAAAGAACCGTCTCTCGCGATTCTGCTGAAGGACCATACGCATTTGGTCAGCTATAAGCCTGGCGCTATTGAAATTAATATTACGCGCCAGACACCTGCAGACTTTATCATGCGAGTAAAAGCTTGCCTTAAGCATTGGACGGGTACGGACTGGACTATAACCATTAGTAAAGCTGCTGGTGATGCAACGATCCGTGATCAGGAAGTGGCGCGTGATAAAAAGCGCAAAGATGAAGCGCTGCAGGAACCAATAGTGAAAGCTCTACTTGCAAGTTTTCCTGATGCGGAATTACTAGCGGTTCGTGATAGTCGTCTTGAAGATGAAGGACTGGGCGGTGATATGCCAACAGACCCGGATGTCGCTGTTGGTGATGACGAAACAGCGGATTTCGATTTTTAAAGTATGGAGTGAGCAATGAAAAACCTTACAGACATCATGAAACAAGCGCAGGAAATGCAGGCCAAAATGGGAGATATGCAGGCTGAGCTTGAAACAACGGAAGTTGAAGGCACGGCCGGTGCGGGCATGGTTAAGGTTGTGCTAAACGGCAAGGGTGACATGAAAAGTGTAACCCTAGACCCAAGCTTGTTTTCTGCGGAAGACAAGGACGTGGTGGAAGATCTGATTGTTGCCGCCCACGCGCAGGCAAAATCAAAAGTGGCTGACGCATCAGCAGAACAAATGAAAAACTTGACGGGCGGTATTGAGCTTCCTCCAGGATTCAAAATGCCATTTTAATTCACCTGTTTGATTTGTAGTTTTGGGGCGTGTCGTAAATCAGCTTGCTCCAAGTAGTTTTAGGTCGCACAATGCACCCGCACATTGGGTGATGTGGGGTGTGGGCTATGTTCACAATATTAAAATTCTTGTCGCAAATCGTGGCGGGTTACGCGGTTTGTTGGTTTGCGGTTTATTTGCTGATCGCCTTGCCACATGCGACACCTATGCAGGTAATTACTGGTTGGGATAATCCTGAATATGGATCTCTCATTGTGTTTGGAGCAAGTTTAGCGCTCTATCTGACCCTCAGTGTTCTTTACATTTTCATTAAGTCCTATAAGCAATAGAAACCTATCAAATAGAATAGAGTTGACCCTATGCCACGTTCACACGGTAGTGAAATTGATACGCTTATTCAGTTGCTTGCTAAACTTCCAGGCCTTGGGCCGAGGTCGGCGCGTAGATCTACACTACAGTTGCTGAAAAAGCGCGATAGCGTAATGGTGCCTCTTGCTCATGCTCTGAAAGAGGTAGCGGACAGCGTTGAAATTTGTGATGTGTGCAGCAATCTGGATACGCACAATCCCTGCCATGTATGCGAAGATATGCGCAGAGACAGGACCACTGTTTGTGTCGTGGAGGATGTTGCAGACTTATGGGCATTAGATCGGTCTGAAACCTTCCGCGGCTTATATCATGTGCTAGGTGGTACCCTGTCTGCGCTCGATGGTGTTGGCCCCGAGGATTTGTCAATTGCAAGTTTGATGGCGCGTGTCGAAAACGACGGTGTTCAGGAAGTTATTCTAGCTCTTAACGCAACGGTCGATGGCCAAACAACGAGTCATTATTTAGCAGAGCGTTTAATGGATACCGGTGTCAAAGTAACGGCGTTGGCGCACGGCGTACCTGTAGGCGGGGAACTTGACTATCTGGACGATGGTACATTAGCGGCTGCATTGAAGGCACGCGGAGATGTTTCATGAGTGGTACAGTTACTCACGCAGGTGGTTGTCACTGTGGCGCGGTACGATTTGAAGTAGAGGCGCCAGTGGAACCTGAAGTGCTTTCTTGCTCTTGCAGTATGTGTTCTATGACAGGTTTTTTACATTTGTTTGCAGACAATGATACGTTCCGCATTACAGCAGGTGAAGATAACCTGACCGAGTATCGATTTAACACCAAGGTAGCGCGACACCTGTTTTGTAAAACTTGTGGTATTAAACCTTTTTATGTCCCGCGCAGCCATCCTGATGGATGGTCAATCAACGCCAACTGCCTTGATAAAGGGACAGCCAAGAAATTGCATATAAGCGAATTTGATGGCGCGAATTGGGAAGCGAACATCAGTTCGATTAGATAGTGACTTCTGTTTCTGCAGCGTAGACCGCAGCATGCGGTACGTGCTGGTCAACACTGCTATCGCATAGCTTATCTTCACTATCATCCAATGATGCTGTTTCAACTTCTATAACTGGGCCAACTGACCCGAATACGACAGTATGCGTTTCAGGAATAAAGTTGATAAAGCAAAAGTCGCCGAAGTAGGTTTTCTCTGCACCTGTAAATTTCATAAAGGCTTTGTTTCGGAAACGAGCAGCGAAAGTCATGAATACGTCATGTTGTATACTATCACTGGTGAGTTTGCCTGCTGCGATAAGGAGGCCTTTATTGTAGCGGTTGAAAGTAATGGAGTCTGCCGCCATGGTCCCCAAGGTGATTGGGGGCAGCTCATCTTTTAAAACACAAATTTGATATGCATCTGTCATATATCTCGCCTGTTACTTTTAAGGGGGGAGGCTTAAGAAGCCTGAACAGTTTCCACATCGCCAATTGAACGAAAAATTGCTTGGTGTGACTGGGGGTCGAAAAAAGACAGCCTGAACTTTCCTAGGAATGTCTCTGTGTCATTGGAGAAAGACAGCTGCATTGTGTCACCATGTGTTGATGCCGTTTGCAAATATACCTGCTTGTCTTCCGGTGTGCTTTTTAGTTCACCACACATTTTTAGGGGGGTGCGTTGTTCTTTCGAACGTTCTATCCTGCAAGGCGTTACTGACCCAAGATGCATTTTTCGTGCATGTTGATCAATTAGGTCAATAGTATAGGCCTGTCCCATATGGAACTCCTCAATCGTTGGCCCCTGATCCTTCCCACGTAAAAAGAGTATCAAAATTCAACAGATGCTGAAACGTTAAAAGTGTAATTTGATGCCTTGGAAGTGAAAATCTGATTTGAAAAATATGGTTAAAAAACAGTGAATTAGTGAGGTTTATAAGTTAATAAACCTTATGTTGAGGAAGGCCAGAGTGGTTTTTAGAACCCCCTCTGGTTGTTTATGCAGTAGCAATCGTATTTTCATGAAATTTTGGTGATGTAGAGTATCAGATTTGTATCTGATGCCAAAAAATCGGGGCGTATTGGGGTTTTAGATTCCACATGTCCGTTTCATCTAAATTTTGTATGAACATCCGTCTCATTTCATATGAAATTATATGTCGTGATGGGGGTCACGAAGCTTGAATAGGCCAAACAACCTTTGGTTATGTATTAATGTTTGAAGTGTATTTGTGCTTAAAGTTTATGCAGTTGCTTGCTTCAATTGACCGTAAATTCGATCGATTTTTTTTCATATTTAAAGCACAAAAAAAGGAGATCGGACATGAAACCTGACCATAAGGTTCAGAATCACGACCGAATCACCTCAAAATTGCTGAGCGTTCACTTCTTTTATAAGGTTTTTACTTACCCAAAAGTGTTTCAATGACACGCAAATAGATGCTCGTTAGCGTAGTGATATCGGAAACTGCAACATGCTCATCCACTTTGTGCATGGTGGCACCAACCAAACCGAATTCAACAACAGGGCACATATTTTTAATGAAGCGAGCATCCGATGTACCACCAGTAGTGGACAATTCAGGGCGTTTTCCAACCACTTCTTCAACGGAATTGGCAACAGCATCAGATAGTGGACCTGCCGGTGTTAGGAAGCTGTCGCCTGAAACCCACCAGTCTATATCATAGTTGACGTTTGCACGGGCCATACGGCGCACTAGTTCAGCTTGTAAGCTTTCGGGAGTGAACTCATTGTTGAAGCGTACGTTAAATCGTGCCTTTGCGGTTTCAGGAATAACATTGTGACTATCGTTTCCGACATCAATATTCACAATTTCCAAGTTTGAAGGTTGAAAGCGGTCATTGCCTTCATCGAGAGGTTCTTTATTTAGCTCAGCTAGCACTTTAACTAGGTCTGGAATAGGGTTATGCGCAACATGCGGATAGGCAACATGTCCTTGCGTACCAGTGACGGATAACATGCCGTGTAAACTGCCGCGCCTGCCTACCTTGATCATTTGACCAAGTTCGTTGGGGTTTGTAGGTTCGCCCACTAAGCATAGGTCAATTTTTTCACCTTGCTCTATCATCCAATCCAGGACTTTTTTGGTGCCGTTTACCGCGGGCCCCTCTTCGTCACCAGTGATTAGAAAGCTCAGGGAGCCCTTCAGAGGCCCATCAAGGCTAGCTAGGTAATCTGATACGGCAGATGCGAAGGCAGCGATAGCAGCTTTCATATCAGACGCACCACGCCCCCAGAGTTGTCCATCTTTTATTTCTGCTGCAAACGGATCAACTGACCAGTTGCCCTCTGCGCCTACAGGCACAACATCTGTGTGTCCGGCAAAGCATAAGTTTGGTGCAGTGTCTCCAAGCCGAGCATAAAGGTTGGGCACAGGGTCTGTGCCTTCTTCCTCAAATACAAGTTTGTGGCATGTAAAGCCAAGCTCACTTAACTTAACCGACAGTAGATCTAAAGCGTCACCGGTGTCTGGTGTGACACTCTTGAAACGGATGAGTTCTTGCGAGAGCAATATTGGGTCAAGCTTGGCTTTAGTCACAATTTTTAGTCCCGAAGTAGATCGTTGATTGAAGTTTTAGAACGCGTACGCTCATCAACTCGTTTCACAATGACAGCGCAATATAAGCTTGGACCCGGTGTGCCATCAGGAAGTGGCTTGCCAGGTAAGCTACCAGGAACAACTACGCTGTATGCAGGTACCCGGCC
>JBFOLV010000035.1:0-3684 GCA_040830325.1 Kordiimonas sp.
TAAAATGCAAACAACTCTAACAGGTCTAATAGTTGGATGGCTGCTGTTTTTACCGGTAAAAGCAGAGCAAGAGGAATCTATTTCCATTGTGGGTACAAGTATCCCCGGCATGTTTGAAGCCAGCGCAGATCATTACTACAATAAAGTCTATGACAAGCTGATCAGTGGCTACAGTGGGTCAGTTACCTTACATATGGCGCATATAAAAAGAGCAGGCCGTATATTTAGCACGGGTGACGCAGACTGTTTGTTTGTCGCTTCACCAGTGCCTGAACAATACAATGAGTTTGGGCTGGCCGCAGAAGATATGGCCTTCTCTGACGCGGTAAATATCATCAAAATAAAAGCATTCAGCACCAAAGGCTCACCGCCGGTTACATCATTGGAGGGTTTACCTACTGATATGTTAGCCTTTGATGCGGGTATTGGTGATTTTGCACCGGTTATTAAGAGCCTCCCTAATCAAAGTGTCACGATATTGCATGCGCCGACGTTAAAACTAGGCTTCAAAATGTTAGATTTGGGTCGCGTCAATGTGTTGCTTGCTGTGGATGTTGATGTGGAGAACCTTAAGGTATCGGAGCCCACATATGGTGAATATAGCGTCTCTGAAGATTTTAATGTACTCGAAAGTGAAGACGTTTTTGTGTGCAAAAAATCGGAGCGCGTTGAAGGGTTTCTTGAAGCAATAAACGCCGGTATTGATGACTTGGTTAGTAATAAAAAGTAGGCTTTGATACTATTAGTGTAGCCCCCAGTTGATGTAGTTTATAGACTATGAGCACTAAGATATCTGTGCAATTGCCTGTATTGTTTTCTTTTCATCAAATGTAAGTGTTTGAAAATTGAGGTGACTGAAAGGTAATTATATTTCTTCTTGCTGCCATAAATGTGTGGAATATTACAAAAAATAAGTAATTTATATCGACAATAGGAACGTTCACCGATAAAACCCTGCTGAAAGCCATAATGGCTCATACTGTCAGTAAAGTGTTTGGAGCAATCCTATGCCTCATTATCGTTCTCGTACATCAACTCACGGCCGTAATATGGCTGGCGCACGTGCCTTATGGCGCGCAACTGGTATGAAAGATGGCGATTTTAAAAAACCAATCATAGCGGTGGTGAACAGCTTTAAACAATTTGGGCCCGGTCATGTGCACATGAAGGATTTGGGGCAAATGGGGGCGCGTGAGATTGAGGCTGCGGGCGGCATTGCAAAGGAGTTCAACACTATTGCTGTTGATGATGGTATCGCCATGGGCCATGACGGTATGCTCTATAGCCTGCCGAGCCGCGAAATTATTGCTGATAGTGTTGAATATATGGCGAACGCGCACTGTGCTGATGCGCTCATATGTATATCTAACTGCGATAAGATAACGCCGGGCATGTTGATGGCATCTTTGCGCCTGAACATACCTTCAGTATTTGTTTCAGGTGGTCCAATGGAAGCCGGTGAAACTGATTACGACGGTGAAACGCGTAAACTTGACCTTGTAGATGCAATGGTCGATGCGGCGAACCCTAACATTTCCGACGAGGAAGTGGCTGCTGTTGAAGATGCAGCGTGCCCAACTTGTGGGTCATGTAGTGGCATGTTCACAGCGAATAGCATGAACTTCCTAACAGAAGTATTGGGTCTTTCATTGCCGGGTAATGGTACAACGCTGGCAACACATGCTGACCGCAAGGAGTTGTTCCTTACTGCTGCGAGGCAGGTGGGAGAACTAACCCGCCGTTATTATCAGGAAGATGATGAAACTGTATTGCCGCGTTCCGTGGCTAGCTTTGAAGCTTTTGAGAATGCAATAGCTTTAGATATCGCAATGGGTGGATCAACGAACACTGTGCTGCACTTGCTTGCCGCAGCACAGGAAGCCGAGGTTGATTTTACGGTTGCTGATATTGACCGCATGTCCAGACGAGTGCCGAACCTTTGTAAAGTAGCTCCAGCAACGAATAAGTATCATATTCAGGACGTGCATAGGGCAGGTGGCGTGTTTGGCATTTTGGGTGAATTAGACCGCGCTGGTCTTATTAACCGGAATTGCTCAACGGTTCACACTGAAACGATCGGACAGGCGATTAAGCGGTTTGATGTGACAACCAGTAATGATGCTGACTTGCATCAGTTTTTCCGTGCAGCACCGGGGGGTGTTCGTACAACAGTCGCCTTTAGCCAAAATAAACGCTACTCGGAGCTGGACCTAGACCGGAAAGATGGCTGCATTCGCTCTGCTGAACATGCCTACAGCCAGGAAGGCGGTCTTGCAGTGCTTTTTGGCAATATCGCCGAAGATGGTTGTATTGTGAAAACAGCTGGCGTTGACGAAGAGATTTGGAAGTTCTCGGGCCGTGCGCGTATTTTTGAAAGCCAGGATGCCTCAGTGGAGGCCATTCTAGCTGGAGAAATCGTTGCGGGTGACGTTGTGATTATTCGCTATGAGGGGCCTCGTGGTGGTCCTGGTATGCAGGAAATGCTCTATCCAACAAGTTACCTGAAGTCTATGGGGCTGGGTAAAGAGTGCGCACTTCTCACGGATGGCCGTTTTTCTGGTGGAACGAGCGGCTTGTCGATTGGGCATGTAAGCCCTGAGGCAGCAGAGGGCGGTGCTATTGGCCTTGTGGAAGAGGGTGATATGATTGACATAGATATCCCAAATCGCTCAATCAATATGCGTGTTTCAGATGATGAGCTTGCATCGCGCCGCGCGGCAATGGATGCCAAAGGTGATACAAGCTGGAAGCCAGCCGCACCGCGTGCTCGTAAAGTAACCACAGCACTTAAGGCCTATGCGGCGATGACAACATCTGCGAGCATGGGGGCAGTTCGAAAACTTTAGAAAAATTGGTCTTTTATTCAAGCGACCTTCCTATTACCCTCCGACTAACGTTTTTACGGGGAGGTCGTGTTGGATCAAAAGTTTCCAGTTTTACCAGTAGCAAAAGCCGCACTCTTAATGCCATTAGGGAATGGCCTTAAAGTGCTCAAGGCTTTTGGGTTGATTTTAGCGTCGGTGGTGGTAGGCGCCATTGTAATGATGGCTATTCTTCTAGTGTCAGGCGTTGACGGGGGAGCATTTGAAAGCTTGCCTGCCGCCGTAACATCCGGTGACTTTAGTGGTATGCAGGGATTGGGGGGCTTCTTTATTGGTTACCTGCTCCTGATTGTGATTATCTTTGGTATGATTGCTCATGTCTTTAATTATTGGGTAAGGCTGGCTGCCTTTGGCGCAGATGGGGCTAAATTCCCAACGTTTAAAGCTGCCGTAAGTGCGGCATCCGTGAATATGGTCAAGTTTCTTTTGATTGGAATATTAACCATTATAATATCGCTTGTTGTGACTTTTGTTTTAAACCAACTTGGCTTAAGCCCAAGTTTCTCGGAGCAAATGGCCGCGGCGGAAACCGCAGATATCGCGGAGCAAACTACAAGCGCTTCGCTTTCTACATTGATAATGGCAGTTATTACTTGTCTTGTATATTCGGCCTTTTCGGCCAACTTAACGCAGACAGCTATTGGGTCTGATCATGAAGGTCTGGAACATCCACACAATATCGACTTTGCGATTGTTTTGTTGCTGATTTATGCAGTTGCCTTGGTGCCGACTTTGTTCGCCGCCTATGCTGGGCTTTCAGGGGTCGTTATGACGATTCAAATTATATTGGGCTTTTATATTA
>JBFOLV010000036.1:0-2062 GCA_040830325.1 Kordiimonas sp.
AACCTACGAGGGTTTTCTTGGACGTTTAGCGTCTGACGAAAACAGCAACCGTAACGAGATGGTTAAGCTCGTGGATCATATGCTGAACCAACTTTTGAAACCCTAACCCTGCTTCTGCACACCTACCTATCTATGTCCCCAAGCAGCTGGTGGATTATCAACCGTTTTATTAAGGTCGAATTTAATCTTAAATTCTCGCCCAGGCCGATTTAACGCATAGGTAACAGCTGTTTCTGGCGTGATGGTAACTGTCCATACATTGCTTACCGATACGTCAAGCCCATTCTCAACGAACAAAGCCTTTGTCTTTGCGTCTGCAGGGAAGTCTTGTTGACCACCACTACCATTCGCTGTCGTAACGCCACCATACAATGTTACATCGTCTGGCTTACCGTCTTCATGCCTATGGTCATGTCTAAACTCCAAGCCGCTTTCCACCTTTCTTAAAATAAAGGTACGTGAATGATCATCCCCCACATGCATCGGCATGCGTATCTCGCTAGGGCTACAATCTCGCACGTGAAGGATAATTTTCTTGCCTGCAAATCTAGCGTCAGACCGGTTATCTTTCACCACTGCACCTATGACAGCCTGACCACACAAACTACTGAAATTTTCAAAAAATGTGTCATGAGTAGTTTCTGCGCTAGCTGGCGCAACGAACGTTAACAACCCAATACAAACGACAATTTTCTTTAAAATCATATGTGTCACCCTACCCTCACAAATTTTGACCTGACAATCCTATAACAGAAATACAAGTCTCACTCTCCAGTTTTCTCCAAGCTTCCCTAAGGAACTTGGAGAAAGGCCTTAGGAATGGTATTTCTATCTAGCTAAAACAACTAAAGGACGGACTGCCGGGTACATTTGATGAGTGTTTTTCTTCCAGGTATTTATCTAGCTGCACTTTTACACGGCGCTTTTCTGATTTCTCTATTGATCAGAAATGGTCGTTGGCGCGCAAGTAGCCTGTTGTTGAGTAGTTACGTTCTTATCCTGATGATCAGCCTTTGGAACATCTCCATGCCGTATATGGATGTACCAAACTATCTTAAATTCAAAATCATTGATCTAAAATTATACGCGACACCATTCTTTTGGGGACCGCTAATTTACCTCTATGTGCGCTCAATGACTGGTCCAAAATCAGTAGAAAGCAGGCAGCTATGGGTACATTTGTCAGCGCCTACCATCATTACACTTTCTCAAGTATTTTTATCTGAACGTTCCAGCATCCCAAGCTTGCCTACTTTTCTCTTGAATTGTTTTTACATTCAGGCAGGTATTTATCTGATTTTTGCTTATAAGCATGTCATTGCCCATCAAAAAGCCATACAGAATACATTCTCACAGACAGATAATATCCATCTCAATTGGCTAAAGAACCTACTGACGGTATTTGGAGCTGCTCTAGCCATTGATCTGTTTCTTAATATTGCAGTTAGATACAATCTGATAGAATTTGGCCCTGCAGTTGGCCTGATCGTTTTGCTTGAATGCGCCATCATTTTTGCAGTTGGTTACTTTTCACTGCAACAACCGGAAATTCTTTTTCCTGAGAACATCAACAGCAAAACCACCAAGAAGAAGTACGACAACTCAGCGCTGGACGATGACTTATCTACGCAATTAGCGAACCAACTGACAGATCTTATGGCGACCGTGCAGCCCTATAAGCGTAATGACCTAAAGCTCGGTGACTTAGCTGAGTTAATGAACCTTTCAAACCATCACCTCTCGCAGCTTATCAACGAAAAACTCGGTTGCAACTTTTATGAATTCATCAATAGGTACCGCATTGAATATGCAGAAGGCTTGATGAAGCACGGAGAACACATCAACATAACAAAGCTGGCCTTCGATGCAGGCTTTAACAACCGAGTATCCTTTACAAACGCCTTTAAGAAGCAAACTGGGCAGACACCTAGTGCCTACTTAAAGGCACAGGCTTTCAAACAAGCAAGTTAGATCTTTACCGTCTATTCGATTGGATAATCTCTATCGGGATTGTCGATCTTTACAATTATTTTGTCATGTTCACAGGGAACTTCAAAACGGA
>JBFOLV010000037.1:0-4481 GCA_040830325.1 Kordiimonas sp.
ATACAATTGACTTTCCTCCTATTTGACGATCATGCGATCGTTATTGCAGAGAACCAAGTAAGGCGCTGTGGGGACCATAATAATCCACTGCGGCTCGACGGTGGCCAGTATATGCAACTGCAGGCCCTGAAGGTTGACGGCGAGATAGTTGGAGAGGGCGATTTCAAATGTAGTCCAACTTATTTGGAACTACCAAATGTACCTGATGAGTTTACACTAACGGTTACCACCAAGCTTAAGCCCCATGAAAATACACGACTTGAAGGACTATATCATTCAGGTGGTAATTTTTGCACTCAGTGTGAAGCCGAGGGTTTTAGGCACATTACCTATTGCCTAGACCGGCCTGATGTTTTGGCTGTTTATTCAGTGCGAATTGAGGCTGACCAGGGTAAATTTCCTGTATTATTGTCTAATGGTAATAAAGTAGACGCTGGTGATTTAGAGGAAGGTCGTCATTTTGCTGAATGGCATGATCCTCATCCAAAGCCATCTTATTTGTTTGCATTGGTTGCAGGAAGTTTAGCCTGTCGACAGGATCATTATACGACTAAATCAGGCAATCAGGTCGAACTGAATATATATGTAGCGCCGCAAGACATTGATAAAAGTGCTTATGCAATGGGGGCGTTACAGCGGGCTATGAAGTGGGACGAGGATGTTTTTGGTCTGGAGTATGATCTTGATGTCTACAATATTGTTGCGGTTTCCGACTTCAATATGGGAGCGATGGAGAATAAGGGTCTCAATATCTTCAATACCAAATACGTACTTGCCAGTGCAGAAACTGCAACTGACAGTGATTTTTCACATGTTGAAGGTGTGATCGGGCATGAATACTTCCACAATTGGACAGGCAATCGCGTAACTTGTAGAGATTGGTTTCAGTTGAGTTTGAAAGAAGGCTTAACTGTTTTCCGGGATCAAGAGTTTACAAGTGACCTTGCGTCTCGAGCTCTTAAGCGCATTGATGACGTACGCGTACTGAGAATGCTACAGTTTCCCGAAGATGCCGGCCCTTTGGCGCATCCTGTTCGTCCGGAAAAATATATAGAGATCAATAACTTCTATACAGTGACGATATACAATAAGGGCGCAGAAGTCATACGAATGATGCATACCCTTATTGGGGCTCAGGCATTCCGACGTGGCATGGATCTTTACTTTGACCGGTTTGATGGTCAGGCGGTTACCTGTGAAGATTTTGTCCGCTCTATGGAAGATGCTAGCGGTGCCAACCTTACACAATTTCGATTGTGGTACTCGCAGGCCGGTACGCCGACTATTGAACTAAGGCAAAAGCGATCAGGAGACGTTGTTGAGGTTACACTGAAACAAACCTGTGCCGCGACCCCTGGGCAACAAGAAAAACAACCTTTTCATATGCCATTTGTTATCGGTTGGTTAGATAAAGATGGAAACACCATAACACCAGAAGTTCAAGGTTCGGGTGTTTGGCGAGGTGAAGATTGTATTCTAAACGTATCTGAACGAGCTCAAACATTTTCTTTTATGGGCGTGCCTGAAGGGGCGACTTTAAGTCCGTTGCGGAGGTTTTCCGCGCCAGTCAGGCTAGATCATGATCTTGATCAAGGCGAACTTTCTTTCCTGGTTAGGCATGATACCGACGCATTTGTACGCTGGGAATCTGCACAGACACTCGCTTCCGCAGCTATACTTGGCGAAGGTCAAAAAAGCGATACCTTTAAAAAAGCTTTTCGTGAGGCGCTGGAGGATGTTGAGGCAGATCCAGCACTGGTGGCTGAACTTATTTCGTTGCCTTCTGAAGTGGATTTGGGGCAGCGGATGGAGAGCTTCGATGCGATAAAGTTGCACAAGGCTCGGGAAAAACTCATTCAAGAGCTTGCAAAAGAAAATCACCAATTATTAGCGAGCAGATATGCTGATGAAAAGACTGGTGATTATGATTTGTCTTCGGAAAGTAAATCAAAGAGACGTTTAAGGAATGCTATTTTAGGATACCTTGCTTTCGTTCCCGAAGGTGAAGAAGTAATTCTGGGTCATTATCATACTGCGGATAATATGACTGACCGAATGGCGGCGTTAACTCTTATTGCTCATAGTGACTATGAAGCTAGAGCAGAGGTGCTCTCTCAGTTCTATAAAACTTGGCAGACAGATGCACTCGTTATTGATAAATGGTTTGCTGTTCAGGCATTAAGTAAACGAAACGATACTGTCGACGTTGTGAAAGCGCTTACTAAACACAAAGAATTTTCATTCAAAAATCCTAATCGTGTTAGATCTTTGGTGTCGAGCTTTTCAATGATGAACCAAGTAAGTTTCCATACTACCGGAGGTGAGGGGTACCGCTTTCTTGCGGAGGTTATTCTTGAGGTGGATAAGGTAAACCCGCAAACTGCAGCTAAGTTAGTTGCACCGCTTGGAAGGTTTGGTCGATTGGACAAAGAATCTAGCTTACACATGCAAAATGCTCTGCGATGGATTGTGCAGCAAGAAAATCTTAGCGATGATGTATGCGAGTTATGCGAGAAATCCTTAGCATAATAGTAAGTGGATTCGGCTGGTAAGTGTAGAATACTCCTTATAGTTATGTGAGCTTGAGGGCTAGTTGCGTATTGGCTTGGAACCGTGTAGTTTGCTGTCTATGGGGTCTAGTAATTGAATTTGCTACAAAAAAAAGAATGGTGAAAAATCACTTGCTACCTTGCGTCATGGGTTCTCAGAATAGTTGTATTTTGACCTAGAAGCTTATCTCACAAAAGATTATAATTAGGTAGCCAATCACCGGAGAGAGAGTTACATGATTAAAAGTCCTGACCCAGTTGATGTGCATGTGGGACAAAGGGTTCGAGCTCGCCGAAAAATGTTAGGGTTATCACAGACCCAGCTTGGGAAAGAGCTAGGGGTTACCTTTCAGCAAGTCCAAAAATATGAACGCGGTACTAATCGCATCGGATCAAGTCGATTGTTTAAAATGTCAACGACACTGGATGTGCCGGTCGCGTATTTTTTTGAAGGTGCTGAGACTAAGTTACCTGGGTATAATGAGAGTTTAGAGGCGCTTGACGGGGAGGCGTTTGAAAGACAAGAAACTCAGGAACTTGTTGAAGCTTATTATCGTATCGCTGACCCAAGAATTCGGAAAAAAGTTCTTGGTCTTGCCCGTTTACTATCAAGCGGTGTAGATGAATACGGAATGTAAGTAATGCAATATAAAACAAAAAGGGTGCTGAAACTTCAGCACCCTTTTTGTATGCTCCAAGTTATGCTGAAGCTGTTTTTTCTTTACGTCGTCTGCGCCGGCGTTCGCGGTTTGCAACGTAAACGAGACCGGGGGCTAATAAGAATAGAGCGCCAGGCTCTGATACAGGCGCAGCGATAATGCTGATAAGCGCTGTATCAAGGCTAGTTAAGATGATGTCGCCAGGGAAGAAAGGTCCGCCGCTACCGTCACCGACGCCAATGTTTAAAATGGCCCCATTTGTCAGCAGTACGCCATCATATCGAACAGCAGCAGTGAACTGGATATTGTCTTGAATATTTTCAAACAATGTACCTGCACCTGTTTGGATGGTCAGCTCTGTTCCTGTTCCTAGTTCTGTATCCCCTAGCAGCCATACAATTTCAAAGTCTGAGGTGTCGCCCAAACTGCAGACAACCTCATTCTCAAATGTTGAACCACACCCGTTCAATTCAATTGCATTACCAAGAATAACAGGGTCATAAATTTCATCATCACCTCCACCAGCATCAAGGATAAGCTCCTTAACTTGTGGAACTGGTGGCCCTGTAGGAGTTGGTGGTGTAATTGTAGGTTCCGGTACTGGCTCAGGAGCTGGTGCAGGTTCTGGTACTGGCTCAGGCTCAGGAACAGGCTCCGGTGTTGGTTCTGGAACAGGCTCAGGTGTTGGCTCAGGCACAGGTTCCGGTGTTGGCTCAGGAACAGTAGGTTCAGGAGTAGGGGCCGGTTCTGGTACCGTTGGCTCAGGAGTAGGTGTCGGTTCCGGGTCAGTGCCTTCAAATACAGGGTTTTCTGCCGGTTCCGGCGTGCTTTCGGGCTCTGCTGCTTCAGGTGCCGGTGCGGGCGTCGGTTCAGGAGCTGCTGCTGGAGCGCTTTCCGGTTCAGAGCCAGCTGTGTTTTCTGCAACAGGTGTCGCGTTTACGGCTTCTTGCGTAGGCAAACCACCTGACGCATCAGAGAAAATTGTCACAGCGTCCACAATAGGAGCTTCAGCTTGAAGGATGTTTTCTGCAGTTAAGTTCTGTCCGGCAGCAGGTGTTATCTTTTCAAGAAATTCTACAATTTCCTCAGCTAATGTTTCTTCAATGCTTACGGTTTCATTTTCCGGATACAGAATAACTGCCGTTACATAAGTATCTTGTCCTCCTAGCTGTCGGAAGCTTAAGCGTAAGGTACCATCAGTTACTTCTGCTCGCGTTACAAGCATATTACCTGCTGCTGGAACACCGCCTGTTCCACCGGCTTGTTGAAACGG
>JBFOLV010000038.1:0-3065 GCA_040830325.1 Kordiimonas sp.
AGCAATTAAGTATTTTGTTTGAATATCATTTGCGTCCGTTGAAGACGCGAGTTTAGCCAGCCCAAACATCCCATAATATGACGTTTTTTTCGTGTAGTCTGCGCGCAAATAACTCTCTGTGGAACTGGAAGTAGGTGCACAATAATCCGCCCTTGTCACCGGGTCAAACTTCGGGTCTTTATCTGCAGTCTGCTTGAACCAATTCGCGGAAAGAAAAACGCTTGAATTAGGGCTACTTGAAAATGAATTAGGTACTGTCATGATATCAGAAGTACCATCACTGCTGAAGATGGATATAATATTATTCATTCTCTGATAAGAAGAACTTTGATTCACATTGATCAATTCATTGTCAGTTACAGCCGTAAATAACTTATCCAAATTCGCAAAGGGACTAAGCCTATCTAATGTATTTTTCGTTTCACCAACGATCGCGATTTCCGCAGTTTTAGTGTCCAAATTCGCCTTAGCTGCATCTACTTGGTTCGTTGCGTTCGTCAGCGCAGTTGTCATATCCGTTTGCGCTTGCGCAAAATTGCTTGTTGCCGTCGCAACAGAGGCATCAATACTGTTGGTTGCGGTCGTTACAGCTGCATCCATATTGTCTGTTGCTGTGTTCAAATGCTCAGTTGCAACAGCAACAAGCGCTTGCTCCCATGTTGTATTGTCAGATAGAGCAGAGAGTGCCTTGGAGACAAGCAGTTGCTCTTCAGCCGACAACTCCGGCGGATTTGCAATCATCTTCGCATGTAAGTTATCGACAAGCGCCTGCACGGCGGTATTTAAAGTCGCCATTAAAAAATCCTTGTGTGTGAGTGAGTGTTAGACGGGCAAAATGCTTTCACCGATCAACGCATTGAGCCTTAGTCGGTGAAATTTATCGGCAAGGTCTGAAGGTATTTCCGGCAGACTTGCTTTTTGCACATAATCGGAATCTAGCTTGGTATAAACGTCTGCCAGCAAGGCATCTGTTTCGCCTTCGGAATAAACACCGGCAACATCGCTGGCGTTGGTAATGGCGTTACCCTTGAAATCCACCTCCGAGGCAGAATGGTCATAGTGAAGCCAAGGCGACAACCCAGCCCTAAACAGGGTATCATTTGCGCTGTCAGGGTGCGCTTCCCCGTACAGCACCATATTACCGCCAGCACCGGAGTTGCTGCCTCCTGACATATGGAGGGTTTCATCAGATGTATTGCGTTCAATGTATGGGTTTGATTTTACTAACGTGCCGACGTTGGTGAAGGACTTCGACTGCCAATTCCATGTATTATATGCCGCTTGATAGTGCGCTGCATTAACGCCAGCTGTTGCAAACACACCGTCCCCGGCATTGGTTGCGTGATCACCGCCATAAAATGTTGCGGTAAAGCCATGTGTCGGTGACTGACCACCAGAGACAACCAGTGCACTATCATTATTCACCCGGCGTAAAACAGAGGCATTCTGCGCAACCAAGTCACCATCAGCCCTCACTTCCCAGCGCAACAGGCCGTCTGTCGTGAAACCAACCCGATTAGTACCTGCCGACATAACGCCGGTATCTTGATCATCAGCAAACGAGTATATGGGTGATGCCTCGCCAGCTTTAGGTCCAAAGAAACGACCACGGCTCTCTACATTACCTTTGAGATACAAATCACCCGTATCAGCAGTAAGCGACATAAGGCATTGTTCACTATGGTTTTCCCAAATAAACCCACCGACAACACCATTGTAAACACGGTTCCGTATATGGGAGCCATATCTGCCATCGAACGAGGTACATGCCTTACCATTGGATAGAGATCTATTCGCGCCTGCCGCACCGAGGTATGTACCCCAGTTAGTATCTACTGCGTTGGACCAGAATATACCGTTCTGTTCCCCGTTTATAGGGGCACCCATTGCGATCTTGGCACCACCATCAACAGTAAGCTTACCTGCTGTCCGTATATCGTTGCTTTGGAAGTTTACCAAAGTATCGGAGTGGTCATAATGCAACCAAGACGTGGCACCATACCGAAACAACATATCATTTGCTGTGTCGCCGACATACCCTTCGCCGTATGCAACGATGTTCGCACCTTGATCTTGATGGCTTCCCCCGGACAAATGCATAACACCCGTAGCACCATTGCGAATTATCCGTGAGCCTGATAGCTGTATTTCATCAACGCCTACCACAGCGTTATTATGAAAATTGGCTGAACCGCTGCCTTGGACGGTCAAGTTCTGCCTAAGCGTGGTACCGTCATGTGTATAAAACCGTAACTGGCCCGCCTCCGTGTTACTCCCCTCCGACCAAGCTTCAAAAGTAGCTGCACGCTTAGTTACCTCTGTACTATTGAAGTTGGTAAAACTAAGAATGCCTAGACGCCCAACATCCGCGGATACGCGATATCCTTGGGATTCAAATAATCCATACTGTGAACTAACATTTCCTCCGCCAGAAACGACAGCCGAAGTAGCTGAGTCTGTATCAAAAAGCTCCGAAGTTCCGGCAAGAAAGTTACCTTTTGTATATAAATCACCCGTGTCCCCAGCCAGGGACATAAGACACTGTTCAGAGCTATTTTCCCATAAAAAGCCTACATCTGAACCAGAAGGTACCCGGCGGCGCACATGCCATCCTGTACGACCATCAAGGGACGAAACTGTTGTGGCGGCATGCGGTGAAGTAGCTCCCGCCTGAGCCATATAATCAACCCACCCGGCATCGTCAGAATCGTACCAAAAAATACCATTTTCAGTACCGCCGCGATTTTTATTCATAACGCTTATTTTGGCACCACCATCGACGGTGATCTTGCCGGACATATTAAGCGCCGCGACATCCACAATAGATGTGCCTTGATAATCCCAGTCTGCAGCCTCTTGTGAGAAAGTTAGTACATCTCCTGTGCCATTTTTGTGGATGGAAAAGTTACCTGATACATCGTGGTTGCGTAGGAAATATGGTTCATTTGGTGCGTTCTGAATAGCCAACTGGAAATCACTGGACGAGTGCGATGCAGTTACACGGCCTGTGGAGATTAAACCACCTGAAAAAGTGGCTATTCCTGAGAACATCGCATCGCCCGCTA
>JBFOLV010000039.1:0-2023 GCA_040830325.1 Kordiimonas sp.
CAACTGTGATGTCTCGCGGTTTCCAATGAGTTTTCACGAATATTCCTTGCCTATATTTTGCGCCATAAGGTTTCAGGAATGTGAAAATAGCTCTCAATATTTGTGTAAGATGAACAATGGCTCACCAAGTCGTGACACGGATATGAGTTTTATTTTCATTTTTTTTGAGCAAATATGGTTTCAGCAAGTGACGCAGAAGTTTGCTTGCAGCTCTGATTTACTGGATAAAGGAATTTGCACGATGAAATTTAATCGCGTTGCTAAAACAGCTATCTCTACTACTGGCGCAGTTGCCTTTGCTATGGCTTTCGCTTCAGGTGCTACTGTTGCAGCTGACAAAAAAGCTAAAGAAAAATGCTACGGTATTGTTGCTAAAGGTATGAATGACTGTGGTACATCTACTCACAGCTGTGCTGGTCAAGCAAAAGTAGACAACCACCCAGAAGAGTGGGTGTATGTTGCAAAAGGTCTTTGCAGCCGTATTGCTGGTGGTAAGACTAAGCCAGGCAAAGCCTAAAGTTTTTTGCCGGAGAGCACTATAATATGAACCTTAGCGTTTCATCACCCCTCTCCGGCAGCGATGCTCCCATTGGGGTTGGCTTAAAAAGTCAGCATTTTGCAAATGTACTTCAGGAAAAGCCTGATTTGGCTTTTTTTGAAGTGCACGCAGAAAATTTTATGTCTGAGGGCGGTGCGCATCACCGCTACCTAGAAGAAATTGCTCAGCAATACCCATTGTCAGTTCATGGAGTAGGAATGTCATTGGGGTCCGCCGCTGGGCTTGACAAAAAACATCTGCAACATTTTAAAGATGTAGTGGACAGATATAAGCCTGTCTTGATTTCTGAACATCTGTCCTGGGCTGTCGAAGGCGGCTATTACTTGAATGATCTATTGCCGCTTCCGCTTAATCAGGAAAGTCTTGATATTGTTGCTGACAATGTAAAGCGCATGCAAGATTTTGTTGGCCAGCAGTTGTTGGTTGAAAACCCTTCCGCTTATATGGCGCTCGTGGATACAGATATACCCGAGCCAGAGTTTCTAGCGCAGTTAGCATCTATTTCTGGCTGTGGTTTATTGCTTGATGTGAATAATGTGTTTGTTTCAGGCTCAAACATGGGATGGGATGCTGGAGATTATCTCGCCCAAATCCCAGCTGATGCAGTTGGTGAAATTCACTTGGCTGGCCATGCTGTGAAGAACATTGAAGGGACTGTCTTCCGGGTTGACGACCACGGAAGCGCTGTTTCTAAGGATGTCTGGCAGTATTTCGAGAGCTTGTTTGCTCGGATAGGCGCTAAGCCTACGTTAATTGAATGGGATAATGATATCCCAGAGTTCGATGTACTGATGGCAGAGGCGGATAAAGCTAGAAACATTATGATGCCCTCTGAAGGGGTGCTGCGTCATGGGTAAACTAGCTTCATTTCAGGCTGATTTCAGGCGTGCAATTCACGCTGGGAATATGCCAAAGAATTTACAAGAAAAAATAGTCGAAGATGCATTGTCGGCTGAAGCCCGTATGCATGTGTATCAAAATAACTATCACATGACGCTCGTGAGCTTGCTTCAAGGTATATTCCCATTGACGAGTGCATTTGTTGGTGAGGAGTTTCTTAAAGGCGCTGCTAAGCTTTTTTTATCAGATAACCCTCCTCATGATCCCAGATTGGAACGGTTTGGCGAACAGTTTCCAGGATTCTTGAATGAATATCCTCATGCAAGTGACGTTATATATGTTGCTGATATCGCGAAGCTTGAATGGGCAGTTCATGAGCTACAGCATGTTCGAGCCTTGGAAGAGGGAAACGAAGCTGTTGCTACACATATAGAAGGTGTTACGCTCAACCCTAATGTTAGGCTCATTCAAAGTGACTATCCACTGATTCAGTTATGGATGGTCGGGATGGGTCAACTAGTGCCTGAAGCGGTGCATATAGATGCTGGCGGACAAACAGTTGCTGTAACCCTTGATGGGTTTGAAGTGAAACTTCATGTTTTAACTGATGAAGAACTAGAAACA
>JBFOLV010000040.1:0-2086 GCA_040830325.1 Kordiimonas sp.
CAGCTTCTCGCTCAGTAGCAAGCTGAACATTTAACTTGTCGGCATATATGCGCGTGAGAAGCTTGAGAAAGCTTTTCACTCTACTTTCTTCCGCTTCAACAAGCAGAATATTTAAGCTATCACCCACGAAGCTTACTCCCTATCAGCGCCCACGCTGTTATACGCTAGATATCCCCACCCCATAACTTGGCCTATACACACCGAAATTACAACCTTACGTACATCAAATGACAAAGGAATGCGTATTTGGAAAAATTTAACTAAAAACTATGAAGCTATAGATAGGCTTTAACAAACTATCCTAGGGACTATCATTTTGAGCCACAATATTGCTAGAGTAATCAATGTAGGACATTAGGCATGGAGCAAAATACGTATGTCACCGCGTAAAATACAAGTTTTCTTATATGGAGCAGCCATTAGCCTTAAAGTTCTGGAAACAGCGGGGCTCCCCAAGCGCGCATTTGCACCTGCCAGCATCATGGGTTTCGACCTGGTGATACAGCCAGTAGCAAACTTAGCTGAAGCGGGCGACGGCATTGTTTATGGAATTCTAGCCAACTTCACCCATGAAGAACTCTCCATTTTGAAAGAGTATCATCTATCAAAAGTAACGCATGCGGCATACAATGTAGAGCCTGTTTTGGTTACAACACGCGGCGGAAAAATTGTGCCAGCTATTACTCATATATCTACGGAGTTACCGCCAGCCTTTGCCGAGAGTGACTACATAGATAGCATAGTGAAGGCTGCTTCAACTTATGGCTTCCCAAAATGGTATATGGAACGAATTTAGCAGTTCAGAACCGTCACTACATAAAGTTGGTAAGGGTCAACGCATTTCAGCGCTGCCCCTTATCTCCAAAACTAGCTTTTAATCCTAGTCATAAATCTGTTCACAGACTCTTCCAGCATACTTGTTTGTTCCGTCAGGCCACCAGAACTCGCGTTCACAGTCTTCGCTGCACCAGAGCTACGATGTGCCATTTCTTGAACTCTGCCAACATTGTGGCTGAGGTTAGCTGTTGACTGGCTCGCAGTTTGAACGCTACGACTAATCTCACCGGTTGAAGCTTCCTGCTGAACAACTGCCGCAGCAATCATTCCTGAAATCTCACTCACATTGCCAATAGTCTTGTGAATAGAATTCACGGAATCAACAGTGCCTTTGGTCGCAGACTGCATTGCACTGACCTGTTCTTCAATTTCCTGTGTGGCTTTTGCCGTTTGATTTGCAAGAGATTTCACTTCACTCGCCACAACGGCAAAGCCTTTACCTGCTTCGCCCGCCCTCGCAGCTTCAATGGTCGCGTTCAATGCAAGTAAATTGGTTTGTTCCGCAATATCATTGATCAAATGAATTACTTCTGAAATTCGTTCAGACGCAGATGCCAATGACCCAACTCGACCCTCTGCGTCTTTCGCCGCGTCCATAGCCTTAGTTGTAATAACGTTTGCTTGTTCTACCTGAGTGCGGATTTCCCCAATCGCACCGGTAAGGCCTTCCGTTGCTTCTGCTACCGAAATCATATCTTGGCTGGTTGCATCAGTCGCACTAGCAGCAGCTGTAACTTCAAAACCTGTTTCCTCGATTGAATCTGACATCGTATCAGCGGCCATTTGAAGTTCCGCCACAGATTCTGACAAAGACTGAATGACGTTTGAAACTTCGCTCTCGAAGCTACTGGCAAGTTCAGCCTGCATCTGTTGTCGCTCAGCAGTTGCCTGCTGTTGACGCACAACCTCTGCCTCTCGGCGTTTATTTTCTTCTTCAACCTGCTGACGCTCGAACTCCCGCTCCTCTTCTTCGCGCTGCTTCCTAGCAACTTCCGCGTCCGCTCTCAAACGTTCCGTTTCCAAAGAGTTCTGGCGGAGAAACTCCGCAGCTCTAGCCATGCCCGCAATGCCGTGACCATGATCCATGTCGGTAACCGGCTGATCGTATTTTCCTTCAGACAATGCAGTTAGTTCCGTCTGCAAACGACGCAAAGGCCCCATAATACTCGCAGTTATAGCCAAAGAAAAACCTAAGATTATAACAAGCTGTATAGCTACGATTATATAAACGGTTGTCTGATGACTTTCA
>JBFOLV010000041.1:0-2191 GCA_040830325.1 Kordiimonas sp.
ACCTGAACTAGTTAAGGCCCGTATGGCGGAGATCAATGAGCAGCGTCAAGAAACACAGCCAATTGGAACAAGAACGGGCGGGAGTACATTTAAGAACCCTGAGG
Organism: Kordiimonas sp.; assembly: GCA_040830325.1. GTDB lineage: Bacteria > Pseudomonadota > Alphaproteobacteria > Sphingomonadales > Kordiimonadaceae > Kordiimonas. The sequence goes on from JBFOLV010000041.1 coordinate 105, forward strand.
GACAGAAGGCATGGGAACTGATTGATGCAGCTGGTTGCCGAGGATTGAAAGTTGGCGATGCCCAGGTGTCTGAAAAGCACTGTAATTTTCTTATCAATCTTGGTGATGCTTCTGCCACAGATGTCGAGACGTTAGGCGATACCGTGCGGGATAGAGTTAAAGCCCACAGCGGGGTTGAGCTTGAGTGGGAAATCCAACGAATAGGCGAACACAGTACGGAGGACACTCAGTGATTTCTTCGATCCGCCACTATTGGGCGATACTGAGTTTCGGTATTTTGCTTTTGGCTACTACGGGGGTGTATTTTAATGGCACCTCTAACGCCAATCGTTGGTTTCTCGAAACGACAGGCCAAGCCGGATTTGTGCTTTCAAACCTTGAAATTGAAGGGATAGAACGTACCAAAGAGGCGGAGATACTGGCCCGTTTAGATGTCGATGATGGGCTTCCGCTTTTAGGTATCGATTTGCTTGAAATTCAGGCCCGTATCGAAGCATTGCCGTGGATAAAAAGCGCAAATGTTACGCGGGTGCTACCCGGCGATTTAAAAATTCAGGTTATTGAACGTAAACCTTATGCCTTGTGGCAGCATAGCGGCAAGGTACGTCTGATTGATGAGGATGGCGTCATAATCACTAATCGTGGCTTGGTAGAGTTTTCCGATTTGATGTTGGTGGTTGGTAATGGTGGCCCATCTGAGACTGGCGGTTTATTTGAAATGTTGCGGTCGAATAGCGCGTTGTTTGACCGTGTTAGAACTGCAATCAGAGTAGGAGAGCGTCGCTGGGATTTGGTGTTTGATAACGGAGTGCGTGTAAAATTACCCGAGGACATTGCGGTTCAGTATAATGGCACAGGTGCTTGGGAAAGATTTGTGCGTCTACAGCAAAAACATAGGTTGCTTGAACGTGAAGTTAGCGTCATAGACATGCGTATGAAGGACCGCGTAGTAATGCGGGTTACACCCACTGGTCGTCGCCAGATGGATGGGAAAGAGTGGTCCACGTAAGTGTATAGAGTATTAGAAATATGAAGACGCTAAATATCAGCAATGAGGGGGTGGTTGCTGCGCTTGATATAGGGTCAAGCAAAGTGGCTTGTTTGGTGGCCGAGTTTCAGGCGGACGGCAGTTATCATGTAAAAGGTGTCGGCAACAGAACCTGTAACGGTGGAGTTGTTGCTGGTGCCATTGTGGACATGGAAATTACAGAGCAAGCAATCCGCGCCTCTGTTGATCAAGCCGAAAAAATGGCGGGCACAACGGTAAATCAGGTTGTGCTGAGTTTTTCTGGCGGAAACCCGGAAAGCCGCGTCATTGAAGTAGAGGTAGATATCGCAGGGCATGCGGTCTCTGATGAGGACTTGCAGGGCGCGATTACGCTTGCCAAGAAAGAGATCGATTTCGAGGAAGATGGATTGCTGCATGCGTTTCCTGCAGCGTACGCTGTAGACGGAAACTATGGAACAAAAGCGCCAGTTGGTATGTACGGCAAAAAGCTTGCCGTTGCTGTGCTTGTAGTGACTGTTGCTGCAGGTCCTCTTAGAAATCTGAAAGCGTGTGTTAGCCGTGCTCACCTTAATGTTGGGTCAGTAGTGTTAGCTCCATATGCGTCAGGGCTTTCGTGCCTAGTTGAAGATGAAGCTAAGATGGGGGCTGCTTGTATAGACTTGGGCGGTGGGACCACAGGTATTTCGATATTTGCGCAAGGCGCACTAGTGCATGCTGAAGTGATACCTTTGGGCGGTGTTCAGGTTACGGAGCAAGTTGCTCGAGGTCTGTTAACACCTTTTGAGCAGGCGGAGCGCTTAAAGACATTCAGCGGTAGTGCCATTGTTGAGCCGGCTGATGAACGTCAGGAAATTGAAGTAACGCAAGTTGGAGAAACAGGGAGCGATAAAGTTGCTCGTGTGCCACGCAGCGCGTTGACATCCATTGTACAAAAAGAACTAGAGTTGTTGTTTACAACAGTTGCTGAACGTTTGGATGCATCAGGTTTTTCAGGAGTAGCTGGTCAAAGGGTTGTTTTGACCGGTGGTGTCGCCCAGTGCGAAGCAATTCGCGACTTTGCGAGCAAAGTTCTTGGGCG
>JBFOLV010000042.1:0-3564 GCA_040830325.1 Kordiimonas sp.
GAAGAAGACTATTAAAAAGTCTCAATACCTTGAAGGGGTGGGGTTTTCACAAATTATATTGTTCAATACTGTTCGACGTGATAGCTAGCTTCGAACTACAGTTTTGATTGGGGGAAACAAAGTGACAACTCTTCACGATACAAATGCGTTTGTACGAGCTACATCTAATAATATTGCACCAACTACCAAGAGTAGCTGGGTTGATATAAACAAAAATACAAACTTCACCTTTGATATTGACAACTTCAATTTCGAAGATGAAAATTCAGACGACGTCTTGGTTTCCGTTGAGGTCGTTTCTTCTCGTACCACGTCAGGTGTGTTAAATTTTAATGGGCAGCCCCTCCAAGATGGTCAAGTACTAACACCAGGGGATATCCCCTCTTTAAAATATATTCCATCATCAGATGCCATTGGTTCAAATATGGCAAGTATCACATATCGTGTTAGCGATGGTGTCGACTGGTCGATGAACGGGATAGTCACGATCAACATTGAGGATAAGGCCTCCAATACAGCCCCTACATCAAGGAATGCAGCTGTTGATGTTCAAGAAGACGTTCACGAATATCGCTTCACTACTGACGACTTCCCTTTCTCAGATGACGATGGTGTCGATAAATTGGAAGCAGTTGAAATTGTTACATTGAACGTGCGCACTGGGAAATTCCGTATTGATGGGCGAGATGTGACCGAAGGGGATGTAATTTCAGCTAGCATGATAAATGGGGGGGGACTTTACTATATACCGGACGCAAATGTATCTGGAAATGAGCAAGTAGAGTTTGAATTTCGTGTAAGTGACGGCGAAGAATATTCTCCTGTTTACACATACTATATTGACGTAATTGATACACCTGAACCTAATATTGGTGACAATCCAACACGAGGAACAAGCGGGGCTGATTCACTGTTAGGCACATCGGGGAACGATACGCTTGTCGGAGGTGGTGGCGACGATTTCCTAAGAGGCGACGAAGGTGACGACAATGTTGAAGGAGGGGCTGGAAATGACAGAATTTTCGCAGGTCCAACAGATAAAGGACGCGATTATTTTGTGGGGAATACAGGTAATGACACCATAGGTGGTGGGCCTGGGGATGATTTTTTAGTAGGCGGCAATGTACTATATGGTAGTGAGGGCAGCTTGTCCGCTCAGGATGCAGGTGCGGATGTCATTTTCGGCGGTTCGGGTAATGATAAAATTTGGGGCGGGGGTATTTCCATCTGGATGTTTTCTGGTGATAATCAATGGCCAACAGGTGCTAGTTCAATAGAGACAGGAAACGATCCAAATAAGATATGGGCTGGTTCTGGCAATGACACAATATATGGTGACAGTGGCAACGATACTATTGGCGGTGGTACAGGGAATGATAAAATAAGGTCTTGGGCAGGAAACAACTTAATTTTTGGTGGCACTGGCAGTCAAGGCGGAAATGATGACATTCGAGCGGGCGATGGAGATGATACAATCTACGCGTCTCAGGGAAAAGATGAGATATCCAGTGGTGATGGTAATGATGTGATTTTTGGGGGCCCAGATAATGATCGCATTTATGGAGGAGATGGTGACGATATAATCTGGGGCGGATCTGGATATGATTACCTTAACGGGGGTGAAGGGAGCGACACCTTCTTGTTTGCATCTGGTTTTGGTACAGCAGAAATAGAAGACTTTTCAGATGGTGACAAAATAGATTTGACGGCAATTGAAGGCCTAAGTATTGCCGATCTTGAAGCGGTAGCGACGTTTGAAAACAGCACAACTACAATCACACTAGACACGCATGGCATACTTATTCTTCAAAAAGTGGATGAAACAGAGTTTCAAGCTCTACTGTCATCAAACCAGATTTTGGTGTCTGATTAGATGAGTTTTAGTAGGGACAATGTGATTCATAAAACTCACACAAAATTACGCACAAAAATATTATGGGAAATTTATTAATGTTTACTTTCAATGGTTTAAACGCCTGTTAATCAGGATCATAACCTGAAGGTCGTAGGTTCAAATCCTACCCCCGCAACCATTAGAAAATCCCTACCACCTCGTGTGGTGGGGATTTTTTAGTTGTAGCGCGGTGTCGGTGAATGAAGCTACCGGTTCGGCCAGAGGGAATGCGCAGCAATCCCGGCGGCAACGTGAGGATGCGTAGCACCGCAAACGGTAAATCCTACTCCCGCAACCATTAGAAAAAGCCAGTACCCTACAGGGTGCTGGCTTTTTTAATTGGTACGTTGAGCAGGTGAATGCATATGCCGGTTCGGCCTTTTTTATTGCCGTATACTGTTAGCTATTTGCACTGGTTTTCAATGCCTCCACCGGCAAGGCATCAAACAATTCTTTGTAGAGTTTACTAAAGTGGCTGGGTGAACTGAAGCCCACAGCATATGCAATCTCATTCACGGTTGCGTATGCTCTTTGTCGTATTAAATCATGTGCTACCAGAATGCGTTGCTGTTGAATGAAATTGATAGGAGATAAATTTGTGGCTGCCTTAATTTTTCTGCGCAAGGTACGTTCACTCACAGCTAATTCGGTTGCCAAGGCTGTAACGCCAAACGTTTCATCGCTAATGTGCTGATGTATTATATTGACTGTATCTGCGAGAAATCGGTCTTGTACAGATGGAACAGTAGTACTGGCCTGATCGGAAAACTTGTTACGAGCTAATGCTGCCGACAGTTTTTTTTCATAAGAGGTATTCAGGGTCTGAAGGTCTCGTACCTCTTCATCTGCCTGTGCCTTCAGTTCCTTACTGTGCTGGTTGCATGCTAGGAAAATTAGGCATGCCTCTATCATAAGGGTGGCCTGATAGATCCAAATATCGAGCGTCTGGTACATAGGTATGGGGTCGTAAGAGATGGCGAATGCCCAAAAGGGATCGGTCGCCAACTGAGACAGGATAATACCAGCCATCAAAACAATAAAGGAAACAGACAATATTTGGGCCGTCCGCTGCCGCTTGAACGCAAAATACAGACACGAAAGCAAGCAAGTAAGGGATAAAAAACCAATAGTATCACCAAAAATGCTTGAAAAAGAGTTGCTTGGTATAATCCATACTAAAACCAACAACGTGCCTTGTGGTACAAGCGACAAGGTTTTGAATGCTATAGCAAACCGTGGAGTTTGGCTTTTCAAAGACAACAATTCATAAGTGAAGGACATCATGGCAAAACTGGCCAATACCTCCATTGAGTTACGAATAATGAAGTTTGTTTTAGCGTAGCCAATGCTTAGGCCAATCAAGCTAGGGATATCGTGATAGAACAGGTTTCCTACTGCGATAAACAATAGGTATGAACAATAATAAACAGTTGCCAAGTTGCGAACATGTCGACGCCAGAACATAGTCACAAAAAATAGGCCGAAGAAAAAACCAGTGGCGATAACGATTTGAACAATTTCAGACAAAGTCTGCTTAGCAAGGCCGCTATAGGGTGTCGTAGCAGCAACCATGTAGCCCTGCACAGGATCAACGACAGAAACTCTGTATGTCTTTGTTTCACCAGGTTCAATAGAAACAGTAAGCGCGGGTTTAAGAGAAACCACCATGC
>JBFOLV010000043.1:0-8922 GCA_040830325.1 Kordiimonas sp.
GGTGATGTTTGGCACTTACAACGTTATTTATACTGGGTATCTCGACCCAGATTTTATGGAGAAATACTACAACTATTATATTAGTCAGTTGCAGAACAGTCTGGCCCAGCGTTTGATGAAGCTGTTGCTAGGCTTGAGGCGGAAAAAGAAATGTTTATGAGTCCTTTTACGCAGTTCTTTGCAATGGGGGCGACAGTGGTGATGGCTGGGATACCATTCAGTGTCTTGCTCGCGTATGTTCATAAACGAAGAAATGAACCTAAAACTGCTTAACTCAAGCTGTTTGAGCCATGTTGAAAATGCCCACTGCTTGTTTGATCAAGGCCAGTGTTTCAAATGCGCCACATTTCTGCCTGATCAGTTAACTAGATTGTTTGCAGGCATTAGTTTGCCAAACGTCCCAACTATGAGTACAAAGCTTTTCATGTCGAAGCACATAAGGCGTGGGGGCGCTTATCCCGTTAAACGGATGAGTTCGATATGACGACGGGGTATTGAAACAGAGTGTTAGTTGGAAATTGGAGCATGAGAGCTGCCGAACAGATTGTTCGAGCACGCTGGCTGATATTGGCGGTTGCTATCGGGCTTCTGTTTTTGTCGTTGTCTGCTACGCAGGGTATAAAGGTTTCAACTAAGCTTGAAGCTTTGATGCCTGAAGGCGCTCCCAGTGTGCAAACACTGAATGACGCTATGGAAAAAGCGGGTAGCTTTTCGTCTATTCAAATCGTTGTGCACGGTGAAGACAAGAAAAGGGTTGAAGAAACGCTCTTCGTGTTAGAGGCCGTTACGCGCCCATTGTTGTGGAGCGAGAGTGTCCAATATTTTGAAGATATTTCCGTACTGGAACGGCACAAACTTTTGATGCTGACTGTGCCTGAACTTGAAAAAGTCGAGAAGGTACTTGAGAAAGAAGTTATGACCGCCGCCACGGATGACTTTGAGGAGAAGACGGGTATTCCTCTTAGTATTACGTTGCTTGATGCCGGGCAAAGCAATGCCAGTGCAGGGGGGATCGACAATGAGTTTTCTGAAGAAACTATAAAATCCCGCTTATTCGATGACGTGGAGACAGAGCGCCGTTTTGTGTCAGATGACGGTGAAACGCAAGCACTGGTGATTTGGCCAAAACCAGGCCACGAAGGTTTGGCGGAAGCTAAAGCAATGGTTTCGGATGTTGCAGCGATCATCAATGCTCTTGATCTTAATGCTCCTGAAGATGGGCTTCATGTTGGTATAGCTGGGCGTATCAGAAACAAGGTCTCACAGTTTGATGCTGTTATTAGAGATGTGGTGGTAGGGCTTGGTAGTTCGATCAGCATGATCATCACGTTACTATTGTTTCACTACCGCCGTATTGTTGTGGTGCCACTGATTATACTGCCACTTATTACCGGTATCATCTGGACAGTTGGTTTGACCTCTGTAGTGATTGGCGGATTGAATTTAATAACCATCTTCCTTGCTCTTATTTTGTTTGGACTTGGCATTGATTTTGGTATCCATAATTTCAGTCGCTACTCGGAAACAAGGGCTAAAGGTGCGTCCCATGTGGACGCGATAGCCGTTATCATGGGGCAAACTGGCCGAGCTTCATTGGTGGCTGGGGTCACAACTGCGATTGGTTTTCTATCTCTATTATTCACTGAGTTCCGCGCGTTTCGTGAATTCGGTTTCATTGCAGGTAGCGGTATCCTGCTAATTTTCACAGCGATGTATACTGTGTTCCCTGCTTTTCTTTCGGTGGTTGAAAAACATATCGATTGGATGAAGTATAAAAAAAGAGAGAATAGGAAGCTCGCAAAAATTCTAACTATCGGTAGTCGTTATCCGCGCGGGACTATATTGGCCATTCTGCCTCTCGTTTTTGTCGCTGCTCTATTAGCCCCTCAGATGACGTTCGAAAAGAACTTCAAAAACATTCAGGCGGCCAGAACAGATGAGCATCTATGGGCTACGAAACAATCCAAGAATATATTTAAAGGTGGTCATGACCGTGCTGTTTTGGTTGTGGAATCCCTAGAAGACGTGAAAGCAATTGAGGAGTATTTTGAGGAATATGCCAAGAAAGATACTGATAGTCCGACGATTGCCAAGCTCACCAGTGTCCGTAACTTTGTACCTGATGCGAGCGAACAAAAAGAACGCCTGCAAGTTATAAAGCGTATGTGGGATAAGATCGAGGAAAGTGGGCCACTACCTGAAGAACTAGCGGATAAAACCAAGTACCTAGATATTGACATGCTTAAAGCGACAGATTTGTCCCCGACAATGCAGCGCTTGTTTTTAGGTACGGAAAATCGGCCCGGGTATCTGATGTATATCTATAACTCAGTAACGATGGATGACGCGGATTTAGCTCGACAATTTTATGATGATGCAGCTGAGTTCACAGTAGAAGGTAAAACCTATAACCCAGCTTCTGAAGGATTTATCTTCGTTGAGATGCTAGCCCTTATGAAAGCTGATGCTGCTAAGGCGGTAGGGCTTGTTGGTGGTGTGACTATTTTGATTATCCTCGGTTTTGTCAGATCTGCGAGAGCTGCAGCTGTTGTGCTCACTCCCACGGCGCTTGTTCTCTTGTTTACTATTGCAATTATGGCCCTTGTTGAGCTTCCGCTATCTATTATCAATATGGTAATTCTTCCTTCTTTGATTGGTATCTCCGTTGATAACGGTGTTCATATCTTTGAAAGACTGCGAGAAACGGGCGAAGATATTGAAACTGTTATGGCAGGTACCGGACGTGCAGCAAGTATCACTACATTGACGACACTTTTGGGCTTTGGAGGCTTGATTACAGCGTCTATGGGAGGCTTGCGCTCCATGGGAATGTTGGCCCTTATTGGATTTGGTGTTTGCCTTTTGCTCACTTGGCTATTATTGCCTGCACTGATAAGGCTCTATGAATTGCGACAGCATAAATTGGTCGCCGCTGAGAAACCGGGAATAGGTGAATGATTGAAGATCTTCTGATAGTGGCTGCAGGTATGGGCACTCGGCTTCGTGCAAAGGGTGACCTCAAGCCTCTAGTTGAACTTTGCGGTACACCACTGATTGAACATGCGATTGAAAATGCTTTCGCGGCAGGCTTGAAACGTGCAACCGTTGTAGTTGGGTATCATGCAGAAATCTTGCAGGAGTTTCTTGCGGATCTGTCTAAGCGTCGTGGTTGGGATATTGAAACGGTATTCAACCCAGACTTTAAACATCCGAACGGTATTTCTGTATTGAAGGCAAGGGAACGGCTGAAAGGGCGCTTTTGTTTGGCGATGTGTGATCATCTGGTGGAGCCTAAGCTTTATACGCGGCTGATGCAGCATACTATTCAGGATAATCAAGTCGCTCTTGGTTTGGATTTAAGGCTCGACAATGAATTTGTTGACCTTGAAGATGTGACCCGTGTTCGAATTGCAGGTAGTCAGATCAGAGATATTGGTAAAGAACTATCTGTTTATAATGCTTTTGATGTGGGCATTTTTTCTGGCGGTCCTGCATTTTTCGATGCCATTGAGAAAAGCGGTCATGACAATAATGACTATTCAATATCGGGTGGCATGATGATGCTTGCTGCAGAGCAAAATGCAATAGGTGTCGATGTCGGTGATAGCTTTTGGATTGATGTAGATAGCCCCGATATGCACAAGCTTGCAACCGAATGGTATGAAGCTAACCGGACCGCAGCTGCTCAATAATTTGACGGTCCCCCGGGGTTAGGGCAATGAGCCTGATTAGCCCTAAAAATAAAGCTATTGTAAGCAATATTGCAGGCCCGAATATATAACCCTTATCCATTGGGATAAGAGTGGTAGCGTAAACAAGCATGCTGCCAACGAGCGCAGCCAATGACATAGGCCTGATAAAAGCGGTACTAACCACTTTTATGGATAGATGTTTGTTTAACATTATCAGGCGTGCCGTTGTCAGGCTAGCCATGGCAATTAGGAAGCCTGCGGCGGCGCCTTCCATGCCCCATAGGTGAGATAGCGCTGCGATGGCCGGTATTTCAATCAGGAGCGTCATTATAATAAGTTTTAACGGGGTTTTGGGTTTAGCGAACACAAGTGGCGTTTCAGTGAGTGCAAAGCTGCCATCAAATAGTTCTGCAACAAGTAAGAGCACAAAGACCATGGCGCCCACGGCAAACTGGTCACCAAAAAGCCCAAGCAATTGAGCTGCAAACACCATAAACGGTACGGTTACAGCAATTTGTAGGGTGAATACCCAGCGACAAAGACCTTCCATCTTAGCCGCTATAGCCTCGCTTTTTAGCTCGTGATGGAGTTTTGCGATAACAGGCCCCATCATTGGTTCAAACAGTTGGTGTATTTTATGGGGTACTGTTACCAACTGCTGCGCCATGTAATAGATACCGGTGATCTCATGGTTTACAGCCAGAGATAGGACTAAAATATCAATGCGTCTAAAGGCCATCACACCTAAGTCAGTCATGCCAACGGGCAAGCTTTTGATAGGGAGCTTGTGAAGAGCTTTCCATTCGATATCAGCTGAAACAACACGTTTGATGCCGATGGTGTCGCTCAGTCCTTTTGCTATGCCGACCGCTGCTGCAAGGTGAGAGATACTGTAGGCAATGATGATACCGGTCGCTAGCATTCCTAGGTGATAGAATAGTAAAGCCGCACCAAGAAAGAACCATGGTTCCATGATGTAGCGTGCGATCACTTCCCAGCGAATGATGCGTTTAAAACGGATCGCGGTGCCGGCCACTTCTGTGAAAACTATCGCTGGGATCGAAAAATAGAGAATTACTGGCATTGGCAATTCACTGAACAGGTATGGCCATGCAATACCAAGCAGTAGGGATAGTGCTGTCGCTAGCATTAATGACGCAATAAGAGCATTTTTAATAGTGCCCGCAATAGCCTGTTCATCGCCCTTATGGGCACTCAAGTAATCAAGTAGGCTTCGTCTTAGTCCTAGCGTTGCAATTGCTGCGGTAATTTCAGTAATGGCAGCGATCTGGCCTAAAACACCAAAAGCCTCAGCGCCAAAAAGCTGACCTGCGGTTAGGATTAGTACAAGTCGGGCAAGCATGCGACCGCCAAAGCCGCCAAGCGCCGCTAAGGCTCCCCTAAGAATATCTTTGATATCGTCAAGGGAGCCCATAATTAGGCCGATAGTAAGGCGTTTGCCTCAGCTGTAAGATTCTTTTCCAAACGAGATTCGGCTGTCATTAAGGCAACGAGAATTACGTTAAGAAGGACTAATTCAAATAAGAAATAGTATGCTGGTTGTCCCAGCAGCGCGCATACAAAAATCATCGCCGTGCGATTGTTTGCATTGAGTAAACCCCATGCGCCAACCATTGGTGCTGTCTTATTTATGAGCGGTATTACATGCTGGCTATTTTTTGGGTGCGCACGAAGTGCAGTAAGAGCATTGTCAAAACCACAATCGTTTCCAGAAACAAATTTCTGAGCTTTATCGTAGAGCCCTGCCCAGAATGATGGTTTGCCTTCAATGACCAGAAGTTTTTCTTCCACACATTCCCGCTGAATGTTTTTCAGCCTGCGCTGGAATTTTTGACGACGTTCTTCGTAGCCTGCAGCCTGTATTGCATGGGATACACCTGCGCCAATAACTAACCACCAAATTGATGTTGATGACCCAGTTGCAACTATGTTTAAGGCAAGGGCAATATATACAGCTGAGAAAACCAAATGATCGCATATACCGTCTATAATGCGGCCAAAGGCACTTGTTTGCCCAGTTTCTCTAGCTAGTTTTCCGTCGGCACCATCAAGAACGTGCCAGCCAATCATAGCTGCGAAAGCGCCAAAAACATAGGTGGCTTGAGGTGTGTAATAATATAGGTAACCTGCGAGTAGGCCGCAGCCTAGTCCCATCAAAGATACGAAATTTGGTGTAACACCAGCTGCTTTAGCGACCTTAACAACATAGTTGGAAAGTGGATGGACAAAATAGCGATTGCTGGCATCTTCTATTGAGGCTGGACGGCCATACTCATGCGCTTCGGGGGCGCCTTCAGATGGTGAAGCCTCTGATATAGTTTCTGTCATTTTCAGACCCTGCTATATATAGCGCCCGCTAACTGTTCCTATTGGGAATAGGTCAGCGGGCGGCCATAATATGGGGTGTTGCCAGTTATCTAACCGGCAACAGCTTGCACGTCTGCATCATCTTTATCAGATGAGTTGCCGACCGTCGTAAACTGACGTCCTGCAATAAAAGCTTCAGTCATCAAACGAGCTTCGTCGTCTGTGTGCTGAATTGGCGGGTGCTTACAGAAGAAAGCGCTAGGGCCTTCAACAAGACCTGCGTGATTACGGTCAAGCGCTACTTTGGCGCAGCGGATCATGTCGATCGCAACACCAGCAGAGTTTGGCGAATCTTCAACAGAAAGGCGTAGTTCCAAGTTCATAGGAACATCACCGAATAGGCGACCTTCCATGCGTAGGAAGCAGACTTTGTTGTCATTCTGCCATGCTACATAGTCACTTGGACCAACATGAATGTTCTCGTCTTCCAGGCGGGCAGCTGCAACTGATTGAACAGCTTCAGTTTTCGAAGTTTTCTTGGACGCCAGACGAGTCTGGTTTTTCATGTTCAAGAAGTCTGTGTTACCGCCAGTGTTTAGCTGGTAAGTGCGGTCCATCGCAACACCACGCTTAGAAAACAGGTCAGTCAATACACGGTGAACGATTGTCGCACCAAGTTGTGCTTTAATGTCATCACCGATGATTGGTAGACCAGCTTTTTCAAAGCGCTCAGCCCAAACAGGGTTACTGGCGATGAATACTGGAATGTTATTAACGAAAGCCACGCCAGCCTCTAGTGCGCACTCAGCATAGAACTCAGTCGCTTTTTGGCTGCCAACTGGCAGGTAGTTCATCAATACGTCAACCTTAGCGGCTTTCAGTTCGCGAACAACGTCAGCCTTAGCAGGCTCTGGTGCGTCGCTCGGCATAAACCGACGTCCGTCAGGGTAAGAAGCCATATGGTCAGAGTAACCGTCGAGCGTGGCGCCCATTTTAACGGTAACACCCTGATGAGGAATGTCTTCCTGGAATACTGTTGTACAATTAGGCTCAGCAAACAGTGCTTCTGATAGATCTTTGCCTACTTTGCGCTTGTCAATGTCAAACGCTGCAGTGACGCAAATGTCAGAAGCCGTGTAACCCCCTAGTTCATCGTGCATCAAGCCAGAAGCGTCTTTTTCCCGAGACGTGCCATAGTAGTAGATGCCTTGAACAAGTGAACTTGCGCAGTTCCCCACCCCGATAATGGCGACATTGATGGACTTTTTTGTTGTTGTAGTCATTATTTTCTCTCCAAACATAGCGTCGTGCATTACGTATAAACGATGCACATAGCACGAAGCCGCCACCTTTGTTGCAAAAAAATGGCTAGGTCTAAAGACTTTTCTTAAACTTTTATTTCAGCTACGTTCTTGCCATGAAGTTTTGGGTTAAAAATCATACATCAAAATCACCTTCTGGGCGACACGCCTCAACCCGCACATTAGAAGGGTTGTTTCGGGTCCAGCATGGTCCGTTATTGCGGTTTGTTCTTGCACGTGTGAAGGACCAAAACGAGGCCGAGGAAATCGTTCAAGAAGCATTTGTTCGCTTTCAAAAGAAGTATGATCCAACAACAGTAGATTCGCCGGCGGCGTTATTGGCTAGGATTGCGGCAAACTTGGTAATTGACCGCGTTAGAGAAAGAGATGCTCGTGCGGCACGTGAAGATGCGTGGGGTAAACTATACACGGAAGGTGCAGATGGTGATGCCTCAGCCTCCAAAAGCGTCGACCCTGCAAGGGCTTTGTCTGCTAGGCAACAAGTTGAGTTAGCAATGTCTGTACTTGAGGGTTTGCCTCAAAAAACAAGGCAGGTGTTCTTGTTGCACAGAGTTGAAGGGCTAAGTCATAGTGAAATTTCATCTAGGATAGGAATGCCGAAGAGCACAATAGAGAAGCATATGATCAGAGCTATCAAAGCCTTAGCTAAGATAAGGGAAGACTAAATGTACAGTAGATACATTTATGGTGGAGGTTATTACGGATTGGCTACGTTATCTATGTGCTGGATGGGTTGGAAACATGATCAATAGAGATACGAAGCATATAGCGCCTTCAATATTGGATGAAGCGGCAGAGTGGCAGGTTAAACTCTCTTCTGAAGCTGTTACTGATGCTGATATCGCGAGCCATATGGAGTGGCTTTTAGCTGATCCTATACACGTGGAAGCCGAAGAGATTGTCGCTGCGACGATTAATGTTTCAACTGAATTTGAGACAGCCGCGAGAAAGGCATTTTCGGATGACTTTGAAGCTGAAAATGTAAATCTGGAAGAAAAGTCTTTTTGGAGTCGCCTTTTGGGGAGTAGCGCAGGCCTGCCTTCCGGCATAGCCATTGTTGCGGTTGCTGCCCTACTGTTTTTTACAATAGTACCAAATACGGAGCAGCGGAGTTTACCGGACACTGAGCAAACTTATGTAGCGGAGTCGGGACGTGTGGAAAGCGTAAAGCTTGATGATGGTTCGATCATCGCTCTTTTTAGTAATAGTGAAATTTCGGTCAGCATGAGTTCTGATACCCGAGTGGTTGAGCTAAAAAGAGGGCGGGCCTTCTTTGATGTAAGGTCTGACAAAAATCGACCATTTTTGGTGAATACTGCTGCACGGCAAGTAAAAGTGGTTGGTACTCGTTTTGAGGTGGTGCGCGGCAAGCAATTTGAACGGGTGTCGGTGAATGAAGGCCTAGTGTCGGTAGATACGTTGTTTGACCAGAGTACGCCCGAAGCAGCTTCAACGCCTGTATTGATTGAGCCTGGGATGGTGGCGCTATATAGCAGAAGTCAGATGGTTCCAATGTTGAGCACAAAAGATGCGAATAATGTTGGTGCATGGTCTGGAGGGGTACTCACATACAGAAATGA
>JBFOLV010000044.1:0-4890 GCA_040830325.1 Kordiimonas sp.
AGCTTTTAGTGCAACACCAAGAACGCGTGGCTCATTTACAAAGCCAGTAAGGTTGTTGAAGTCGATACCGCCTTTAACGTTCGCTTCGTTAGTGATGTTACGGCCGAAGAGTGACGCTTCGTACATGCCTTCACCCCAACGGTAACCAATTTTCAAGCCGCCTTCGAAATTGCCGCTTGTTGTGTACTCTACAGATTCATAGAGGAACAAGTTTGTTTTGCCTTGGAATGCCCAGTCCGTGAACACGAAGATCTCACCGTCGCCGAGAGGCTGAGTGTAATCAGCAGTGAAGTTTAGTGTCCATTTTGGAGCTTGTGGGAGTGGGTTGCCATCAACAATAGCGCGACCATTTTCATCAAGCCTGTCAGTTACAGTACATTGTGCACAAACGCCAACGCGAAGCGTTTCGTCTTTAAGCTCAGTGTCGTTGTAGCTTAGGCCTGCTGTAACAACGAGGGATTCAGTTACGAGGAACTCAATGTCTGTTTCAAAACCAAAACCAACAGCTTTATCAGCATTTACTAGCTGAATTAGGTTGCCGCCGCCGCCAACAGCTGAAAGCTGAAGATCATCTACGTTATAGTAGAATGCAGCACCGTTCCAGCGCATGCGGTTCTCAAGAAGCTCTGCTTTGAAACCTGCTTCGAAAGAGATGATTTTCTCTTCTGTTGCAGTTGATGGAGCACCAAAGAAAGCAATGTCACGTGCTTGAATTGTTGGTGCACGAAAACCGCTTGCAACACGGCCGTAGATAGACAGGCCGTCATTAAGTACGTGGTTCAGGGATACATCCCAGCTTAGTTTGTCGCCTTCAAGCTCTTCCGTGAACACTTGACCTGTGCCACCGGAAACTGAACGTAGAGTCTTCTCATCGTCAGTATAACGAAGACCAACTGTCAAAGTTGTTGCGTCGCTTAGGTCATACGCTGCTTGGCCGAATAGTGCCCAAGTCGTGTTTTTGTGGCGAGCAAGTGTTTCAGGAATGAAGAATGGGTTTGTGCCCACTGTCATATCTGAGTTGAAGTAGAAGAAACCAACCTGATAGAAAAGTTTGTCAGTTGCTTGACCAGAAAGACGAAGTTCTTCAGTGAACTGATCAAGGTCTTTTGTTGAACCCTGAGTAGTTGATTGGAATGGAATGAAACCTGGGCCGTCAGGGTTACCACCATCGATATCACCAAGGCTGAACCCGTCTGCAGTTTCAAAGGCAGTGATCGATGTTAGTGTTGCGCTGTCACCAAAATCATATGTTAATTTCAGGCTTGTGCCCCACTGGTTATATTCCTGTGGGTTGTTGTGATCATCACCAAAGTAAACTTCGTCACGGTCGAAGTTATTGTTTAGCTCGTTACTGCCTTGTGTGAAGATATTTGCACGGAAAAGAGCTGATGTACCTTCGATGTCACGAACGTGGAAGTTCAAGAGCATGTCGAGGTTTTCAGTTGGCTCAACAAGGAACTGGATACGCGCAGCTTTTTCTTCAAAGCCACCCATGGCATCTTTTTCACCAGTGAAGCCATTGTCGATGTAATCGCTGCGGCGCTGGTAAAGGCCAGAAACACGAGCAGAAATTTTATCGGATAGGCCACCACCAACAGCTGCTTCCACAGTTGTTGTATCGAACGTGCCGTAGCTTGCGCTCACGTAACCTTCAGTTTCCTGAGTAGGTTTGCGTGTGTCAAACTTGATGATACCCGCTGGCGTGTTACGACCAAAAAGCGTGCCCTGTGGGCCGCGAAGTACTTCTACGCGGTCAACGTCAAAAAGCGGAAAGCTTTTGAGAACCACGTTTTCCATAACCACATCATCCATGATGATAGATACAGGCTGTGATGCCACAAGATCAAAGTCAGTGTTACCAAGACCACGGATATAGAAACGTGGAGCGACACGACCATTTGATGATTCAGCGTTCAAGCCTGGAATGCGAGCAGAGAGAAGACGAATATCTTCACCGCCAGCAGAGAAGTCCTGAACGTGACGACCGCGAAGTGTAGAAACAGAGATCGGAACATCCTGCAAGCTTTGCTCACGTTTTTGAGCTGTTACTACGATTTCTTCGAGAGCGAAGCCTGCATCTGCAGACTGTGCAGTTGCCGCAGGGGAAAGAGCAAGCGTTGAGCAGCTCGCAGCAAGAAGCGCGCTTGTTTTAAGCCAGTTGTGTACCATTATGTAATCCTTGATTGGGGAACATCTTATTAAACATAACATTTAGCAGCTGGTTCGAGTGGCAATTCCTATGGCAGCCATGAGGAACCTATGCTGTTCGGCGCTCACTGAGCATATCTAATCATTTAATTCGATAGTGATTCAGCAGAGTTTATGTTGGTTTATTGACTGTAAAGTCAGGATTGTTGCTGCGAAGCAACAGTTTGCCACAAGACTGTCACAATTGGTGCTGCTTGGAGCAGAATAGCGATGTTGTACCGATCTGCTTAAGGGCTCGGTTATTGTAAGATTTACACCAAATATAGGTATGTAACCTGCAGTTTTTGGTTTTGTCTTTGCAATTAGTATGTTTCCACCTAGATAATATAATACCAAAATCAAATGATTTTGTTTTAAGTGGTGAGAATGACATATGTGGCTAAAGTGCGTCTTTCTGGCGCAGGGATAGTTAAACGATATCTAGTTTGATGAGAGGACGTTAATAGACAATTATGCATGCTCTTACACAACATGATGTTACCCGAATTTACGAAGGGTTTAACGAGGCCTACAACAGTGAGCCTGACCGTTGTGACTTTCCGCGTATTCGTCAATTTTGTGATACCGATGAAGGGGTAAGATTAGAGCTTAACGATGATGTGGCCCGAGGATATTGGGAACTGTTTCGTCCCAACAGTGGAATGCTCGTATGTCTTACTGACGGACTATACCATAGCCATTATTTGCAACATATCCTACCGCGACAAGATATCGTAACCCTTAGGTTTGTACTGTCTGGCGGGCTAGCCTTTAACTTTGACGAGTTGGGTGAGGTTAGGGTGCCGCAAGCTAGTGCCTCTATTCTTTATACCAAAGAAGATACCTCTTTTGATCTGTCAATCGACGGTGGATGCCATCTAAGCACAGCCACATTTCACCTGCGTCCTGATATGCTTTATAAGGGGTTTGAAATTAACCGCGATAAGATGCCTGAGCATTTACAAGATGTGATTTTTGGCGGTGCCTTTGATAAGAATCTCTATAACTTCCCCTTATCTCCAGCCATGATGAACAATGTACTTGATCTACTTAATATGCCATACGGCGGTGCACGCAGGCGCGTCTTTACAGAAGCGAAAACAGCCGAATTAATTTGCCGCTTGTTCCAAGAAATTGAAGATGATTTTGAAGCAACGCCTGTTTTGTCTACGCCTGCGCATTCCATCAAGGATAAGGTTTTCGAGGCGCAGCGTATCTTGATTGAAAACTATACTGCACCGCCAACACTTCTAGATTTATCCCGTAGAGTTGGCCTTAATCGAACGACTTTTTGCAAAGCTTTCAAGGATACTTTTGGTCTAACGGTTTTTGAATTTTGTCAGGAGCATAGGATGAACCGCGCTCGGGAGCTTTTGCAAGATCGTAACTTAACTATTTCTCAAGTTGCAGGTGAAGTGGGTTACGAACATGCGACCAATTTTACACTAGCATTTAAAAAACATTTCGGCTTTTTGCCAAAAGAGATTCGTTCCTTATAAATTTTACGGCAATATTGAAATATTCGATAAATTTACGATCTCATTATTCATTCGTACTCCTTCATCATTTCCCTCCGCTTTTTTCTGCTAGAGACAAAATATAGGCGGCATCAGAACCGTATCATTCCGATAATCTGGAATATTTGTCAGGACAAAGGGCGCCCCCTCAGAACAGCCCTCAGGAGGAAACGATGAAGAAAATTATGCAAAGCAGGTCATGGGCAAGCACAACAGCTATTGTTGGCTCCATGTTGGTAACGAATACTATTGTGCCAACGGCTTATGCGGCGGACGAAGAAAATGTAGCGTTTGATGAGATTGTAGTAACAGCCCGTAAGCGTGCTGAAACAATGTCTGATATCCCAATGAGCATCAATGTAGTTTCTGAAGATCTTATCGAGAAGCTAGGTGCAGGCAACTATACTGATCTATTAGGGTCTGTGCCAAGTTTAACTGCATACCAAAACGGGCCGGGTCGTACACGGTTATCTATCCGCGGTATCGCTAACGGTGGCGGCAACGACAACGATACGCAAAATCAGGAAACAGTAGGAATTTACCTGGATGAAATTCCGATTTCGATTGGTGCTATGAACCCCGAATTGAGCCTGTTTGACCTTGAGCGCGTAGAAGTATTACGCGGCCCGCAAGGGACGCTTTACGGTGCAGGGTCAATGACAGGAACAGTGCGTCTTGTTTCAAAGAAACCAAATCTGCAAGAGTTTGAAGGTAAAGCGGAAGGCACGCTAGGAACTATCGCACATGGCGGCGAAAATTATGACATTAAAGCCCTCATTAATGTGCCTCTGATTGAAGACAAATTAGCCATTCGTACAAGCGCCTATTACAATAAAATGGGTGGTTATATTGATAATGTCACTACAGGTGAGGAAGACGTCAATAACGGCGATTCAAAAGGTGGTAAACTAGCACTGCGTTGGCAAACAACGGAAAATCTCACTGTTGATTTCTCCTTCTTCCACCATGACTATAGCGATAATGGACGCCCAGAAGACTTGGACCGTACCCCATATCTCTCTAGGGATTTTACGTCTTTTGACGGCTATGATGATGAGATGCAGGTTTATAACCTGAGCTTGGACTATGATTTGGGTTGGGCGAGCTTGGTTTCCTCCACAACACACTTTGACCGTGAAGTTTTTAATCGTCGTTCGCTTGATACGCTTTTTGAAACCGCTTTGCC
>JBFOLV010000045.1:0-3397 GCA_040830325.1 Kordiimonas sp.
AAACAAATATGAGCGCAAAGCGAATACCTGCTGCAGGAAACCACAGGCTGAATCCAGCGAGGCCAGCAACTTTGTCCGCCAACAGAAATAGCCAGACATAGGTAAGGCCATAAACGAAGGCTATTACAAGGTTGTCAAAAAAAAGGTGTTTTGGTGCCGATTCAGTTGCTGTTTGTGCCATGAATTCCCCCAACTCGTTACGCACTGATACTTTACTTGCTGTGGTTCAAGAAAAAAGATCAATTGCCGACATAACATCTAATAAAGAAACGATATCGCCACATGTGTTTCACAGGTAATATTTAGGCTGTCTGGCATTTACCGCGTGTCTCGCCAGCAGAATTTTTGAGCGAATTACTTCCTCGGCATAAAATGGGTCTGCCTCGTTCGGGGAAAATTTACACAGGTTTTTCACCGTTTCTTCTATCTCAGTCTCGCTCACGTCATATCTAGCTTGAACAACAAGTTCCGCGAACTGGCCAAACGTGTTGAAATAGATATTTGGCGAAAGGTACACAGATGATTCAAGACGCTTAGACAGGAAGGCACTTATTTCCATGAAGGCAGATAAATGTGGAAGTTCTTCTGGCCTCTTCCTGTCGTCTACCGATGATAAGTATTTTTCATAAGCAATTAGCTCACGTAGATAAAATACGTTGTTTGTTCCAGATAGCTGAATCTGCAGATTACTTTCGTGGTTTTGGCAAAATATAATCCGGGGCATCTCTAGACGATGCCCTTGGAAAAAGTCTCTTGCCTCCTGCTTAAGCAACAGTAGCTGCTGATCACAAATTGGTCTGAACAGTTTTGCTGTAACGCATAAACTGCAATTAGGCTGTTGCAGAGTGATCATGATCAATAACCCCCACTAGTCGATTGCGTTAATTCGTTTTGGTAGAAAGGAATTGCCTTCCCAAGTCATTTTTTCTTCAATGATTTTGGACCTGATTTCAGCCTTCTCTTCCTTGCTTGGAGGTCGACAGCAGACATTTTTGAAAACGCTGAATATCGTTTTCTCAATTGTCTTGGCAGAAGTTTCATAGCCCGCCATGTAAGCTAGAGTTGCAAGGTCACAGATCGTATCAACCATTTTCTCGCCAGAAATTGAAATAGCCCGAAATGCATCCAATGTCAGGCGATCTGCCAGGCGAAGAAGGGCTCCTATGATGGGCAAGTCTTCAGAACATTCATCAGAGATAGCCACCGTTACATAGTGAGCTAGTTCACGTATAGCGGCGAGCGAAAACTCTTCGTCCGTAGTAGATATTCCTAAGCAAATTTCTCTATTACTCTGACGGAGTAGTTTAATGGCAAAGTCATGACCATAGGCAATTTGCCACATAGCCATTTCTCCCTCTATGCCATCGAGCTGGCTTTGACTAAGAGGCTGGAACAATGGAACCGACAAGAACAGTTGGCTGCTTTTCATGTGAATTTGATAGTCGCGCATATCGTTTTCCTTTTAAGTAATAACAAAACGATAAGAGGTGAGGGATTCGCCGACAATTGTGGGAGAACACGGAAACAGCCAATGGTTTTTGCCAATGGTGCTTGAGCGTCGCCACTCTAAAGGACCAATAAAATGTCAAAGCCTATCAGTGAGTTAGCCACCCGTTTCCTGAACTATCGTACAACATATGTTGTGTTCAAAATTTGAGTATCTAACTAATTGAATTTATTTAATAAAATAATCTCTGAAACTTTCTGATTTATATCGGATTTCGCCTCTCAAAATACTAAATATATATGAAGAAGAAATTCTTCCCGAGCACAATCACCAGTGCAGGACATTGGGGCGTACATAATACCGCAGGTCCGCGACCCGGACACGATGAGCTAGACCCCATAGCGACTGGAAGGTGATCTTTTGCCACTGTGAAAGACCCACGCCAGTTAAAACAAAGGTAACCAAAAGATGGTTCAGGATATAAGCTGTCCTGACCACGGCAAACATGTAGGACGCAAAGCGTGTTTATTGTCGGCTTGCTGGGCTCATACTCAGCATAACCAGTTCAGAACATTTTGTTCGATGTTGCGGGGCTTACGGTTGGTTTAGGGAACTCGCCAACCGCTCTATTAGGTGAGATAGAGCTATGCCCTCAGCGTTGACGTACTCAGTGAATGAGAACCCAACATCCCCTTCGGTCATGGTAGTTCAGCATATTTCTGTTCTTTCCATGGCTGGGGGGGATGAAAGCTTCTGTATCTAGTGAATAAGGAAATCAATCAAACAAAATAGAAATTGAAAACGACATCAGCGTCGATTGAAGCCGAGAGGCTGAAAATGAGCTAGATGTCACCCGAAGCTGAAAGCTTTAGGGTAAACAACTTACTATAATTGAAGCTTTTGGTGCTCTTAATGTCTTCTGGAAATTCCCTAATATAGATCGGCTTCTGTTCTCCATATGCTTTCGCCTGAAGAGTAAATTTAGACGATGGGGAACATCGATGCATCAATGCACAAGTACCATTTCATCACCCGAAATATTCCTGACTAACTACTCATTAGATATGGAGCAGTAGGATGTCGACAACATTCATTGTCCAAATCGAAGCTGATGGAAAATGGAAAGCTGTTTATCGAGGCAATGATCCAGATAAAGCAACTGAAAGCTATCATGCTGCTTCAGACAGAGTTGGTTCTCAAAAGGTACGGTGCCTCAAGTCGGATGGCGAAAAAGATGACGGTACAACACGCTGGGTTCTCGTGAAAGTGCCAACGGTATCGTCATCTGTACCCGCTAACAATGATGATGATGATTTCAACATAATGCGTGATTGGTTTGGAACACCTTTCAAAGCGGCAGGAACAGTCTTGTTTTTCGCCTTCACCGCCTATCTGGTGATCGAACTGTTTTCTGGCGACAAACCCAACTCCAATCCGCCTGCAAAAACAAAATCGACAACAATCTCCAAACCCAAACCACCGGCTACAAAACGTATAACAAAGCCAAGCCTCCCGCTATTAGAGAGCCAGCTTGAAACCTATCTCAAAGCAGGCGGCCCTATTGATCTCAATAGCGTTGAAGGCATGCGCCAAGTTTCCGCTTATATGAATATTGTTACCCCGCAATTTGGTGGCAGCATCTTTGGGTCAGTTGGTGGTGAGATTGAGGCGCTCAACAGCACAACGGTGGAAAGTGGAACCATCAACTTTAATGGTCGCCGCCTCCCAGCTGGCTTCGTTCAAACCACAGCAAGAATTGTAAATCGATCCGCAGGCAAACGCTTTAGCGTCTGTGTTCGTATGGGCGGCGCTATCGATAAGAGCTTCCAAGTAATCCGCACAATCGCTTTCTTTAGCTGCGACAGCAACACGGCCACACACTCTGAGTGGATCCAAAAAAATCGATATGTGAAACAACGACAGGACTAGGAGACAAAACATGTCCGTTAA
>JBFOLV010000046.1:0-3328 GCA_040830325.1 Kordiimonas sp.
AGATCCGCATACTGTCGCCCAAGTTAGCGCGCAGGATATTATCTTGGGGTACAGCGCCAAATTTTTACCCGCCGTGACATTATTTACGCTGGGAGGCTTTGCACTCCTATTGCCATATAGGTTTTTAGCAAACGCGGTAGAATACAGCTTTCGGGAAAATCAGCCTCGCGGACCCTTCTACAAATACATACGATTTATTCATGAGCTTGTCTCCATACCACTATCTTTCGTGTCTGCACTTATTCTTGGCCTATCTCATTTTTTTATACCCAAGACCAATCTTGCGCTTTTTTCGAAGTTACCCCCTAACAAAACCTTTACACTCGCCAGCCACTTTATACCGCTCAATGTTATGGCAAATGGATTAGGGCTTAATTTTCTCAGAAAAGAGGGGCCTAAAACAACACTAACAAAAGAAAAAAAATGGATTGGTCCTCCAAACGGGCGCGCTAAATTGACGCCCAGTGATTTACGCTCAATTTGGCTTATTGTATTGGTAGCTTTCGGCCTAAGTATTCTACTATTTATCATGATTTTCTTTTTTGTATCGGTTCATTCTATCAATGACTTATAGCTCTCAAAGCGACAACGACTTAACTCTAATTGATCCCACTGTTCCGCATGGCAGTGGTGTACGTTTAGGCACACTCGTTTTAATTCGCTGGATTGGCCTTTGTGGCCAGCTACTATCAATCGGTGCGGTGTATTTCATTTTGGGGTTTGATGTTCAAGCGCATCTCACCGTACCGACAATATTGATTTCAGCATTGCTAAATCTTTGGTTCTCTCTACGTGTCGATACCAATACCCGGCTTACTGATGCGCAATCAGCGGCACACCTTACGTTTGATCTTGTACATCTTGCCGCACTACTGTTTTTAACAGGCGGATTATCCAATCCTTTTTCCACCCTCATGCTCGTACCATCCAGTGTATCCGCAACCATCTTGGGTCGTCACAGCACAAAGTTTTTGATCTTCACCTCCATTGGCCTTGTAACTTGCCTTGCATTTACGCCTTTCCCCTTACCGTGGGATGGCCCGCCACCAGAACTTAACCCAATTATTCTGCTCGGTGTTTGGATCAGCTTATGCTTCACCCTTGTCTTTCTCGCACTGTATATGGCCAGAGTAGCTCGGGAAGGGCGAGAGCGAGCCAGAGCGCTATCAGCGACACGTGCTGCGCTAGAGCAAGAACAACGCATGGCAGAACTAGGGACTCTGGCCGCAGCTGCTGCTCATGAGCTTGGAACGCCACTCGGCACTATTCTACTGGTCTCCAACGAACTTCTTAAAGGGTGGCAAGGCGATGATGCTGGTCGCACAGATCTAGAACTTATCGTTGATCAAACAAGTCGCTGCCGGGATATCCTCGCGGAGTTGAGTGCAAAGAAACGAGCTGGTGATGCAGATCATTTTACCTATTTGGATATAGAGGCCATTCTCAGGGAAGCTGCAGCTCCCCATGAAGGCCGAGGCCCTAAAGTGACCTATGAAAGAAAAGGTGACCCCCAGCTAATCGTTCGCCGAACGCCAGAACACATTCACGCCTTTAGAAATCTTATTGAAAATGCGACAGGCTTTGCTCGCTCAAGCGTAAAAATTACAACGCAATCAACAAGCGAAAATCTAATGGTGAGTGTAGACGACGACGGCCCTGGATTTGATCCGCAAATCATAAAGCGCCTGGGGGAACCATATGTCACCACACGGCAGCCAACTCCAGGTCAAGATGGTGGCCTCGGCTTAGGCTTGTTTATTGCAAAAACCCTGCTAGAACGCACTGGCGCAGAAGTGATATTCGGTACTAGCGTACTTGGCGGTGCTTGCATTAGTATGACATGGCCAAGGGAAGCACTAAGTGAAAAAATTTCCGAAGACGACGCTGCTGAAGCGGAATATGAGGAGCTAGATCCGTGAGTGATACAGAACACGACCCAAACGAAATGAAACTTCTCATCGTTGAAGATGACAGGGTTTTTCGGAATCGCCTCGCTCTTAGCATGGAGCGCAAAGGCTTCACGGTTTTTGCAGCAGAAGGCGTAGAAGAAGGCGGTGTGCTGGCTGCAGACAATCGCCCGCAGTATGCTGTTCTAGATATGCGTCTGGAGGACGGAAACGGCCTTGATCTTGTGCCTATGCTTCGTCAGATCAGGCATGATATGCGTATCGTCATTCTCACAGGTTATGGTAATATTGCGAGCGCAGTAGCTGCGGTTAAAGCCGGTGCTGTAGACTATCTAGCGAAACCTGCTGACCCGGATGAAATTGCCGGCACGTTATTGTCCACGCAAGGTAAAGCGCCTCCGCCGCCGGAAAACCCAATGTCAGCTGACCGAGTCAAATGGGAACATATTCAGCGCGTTTTTGAACTATGTGATAGGAACGTCTCCGAAACAGCTCGCCGCCTGAACATGCACCGCCGCACGTTGCAGCGCATTTTGGCAAAACGATCACCTCAATAATTACGATTAGTTTGCTGACCGAGGCTCTACACCTACACCTTGAAACAGTGTAATTCCGAGCTCTTGTCCTAAGTTCACATCATCCTCTGATGCACAGCCATCTAGGATGATGCGGGCTAAGCCTATCTTATGGACATGGTCTTGAACCATTTGTTTGGTTTCAGGTTTCAGAGGGGTACTGCCCTTGCCCACAGGATTAACCAGCTTGATAAAATCAGCGCGTAAATTACCATAGTCCAGCAAAGGCAACATCCGAATATCAACATCTGCGATTGCAACCTTATACCCAAGATCATCCAGCTTCTCATGCGCCGCCAGATAACTTGAGAAATTAGCCATCACATCTAATGCACTGAACTCAATGATCAGCGAGCTTCGTTTTCGTTTACCTTGCTCTTGATTAAATGTATCAAACTTAGCCGAACAAACACTGTCGCACGTTAACCGGATACTCGAGGCGATAGACTGCTCATTCTCCATACTAGGCATCGATGCTAGCAACCGATCAGCCAAAAAGCCTTCCACATATCCGAGAAGCCAGCGACTTTCCGCCAGAATTGGGCGCTCCAGTAGAGTTTCAAAAACAAGCTCTGATGGCACGAACCGGTGTACCATTACAGGTAAAGCAGCTTCATCACCTAAAATTGCCATCACGCGCTGTTTTCTAACCATCCCGGTTACATCTGCACCACTGAGTACATTTACAATGGAACGCATAATATCAGCGTCTAAATAACGGGTTTCTGACTCAGTATCTTCGCGTTCAATTTTCACCATCTTCATTTGTGCAGATGGTTTCAGGGGTTCCGCGGGCCGGGCGTTTATTTCCAGCATTCCAGGTGTTCGTTTGCGAGGCTTCACCTC
>JBFOLV010000047.1:0-5509 GCA_040830325.1 Kordiimonas sp.
AATCTTGCAACGCTTCCACCGGACAGTATGTAGATTCACTTCGCTCCTCACCGCACAGTTTTGAGGTAATTGCCATGGCGAAAGTGGAAAGTACCGAGCAGTATGAATCATTAAATAAAGAATTCGAAGATTACGGCGCGAACCTTTTGCTCCGTGAGACCGTATTTACTGACGAGCAGAAAGCTCGAGATGCATTGTTTGTTATTGAGGCTGCGTCAAAAGGCCTGCTTCACACCGCACAAAATCAAGAAGAATATCTAAACGGTATGCGAACCGTAATCCGCACCGTAATCCCAGCAGAAGACCCTTCTGCTACATAAAAAAGTAAAGAGGACGCCATGCGAGGCATCAAATTAGAAAAGAAATCACTCCTGCCGCTTGCTGCAGGAGCAGTTGTTTTTGGCTTGGGTTTTTTCACCATGTCAGCCGTCGGCGGTGGTGATAGCGATAATGGCACGACAGCAATAGTCGCTACTAAAGGTCCGCTAGTAGAAACAACAACAGCTTCACTATCAGACGGTATCTATAGCATCGAAGCGCCCGGGCGTTTGCAACCGCGGCAACAGCTAGCCATTGTTGCTGAGGTTTCAGGCAAGGTTTCTTACATAAATCCAAAGTTTGTGGTCGGTGGCCGCCTTAATGCTGGCGAAACACTCTTCAAAGTTAACGCAACAGACTATAAGGCTGATGTAAGCCGTGCGAATGCTGCAGTTAAAAGTGCTGAGGCAACTCTCGTACAAGCCAAACTAGCTAACAGGCGCCAACTCGATCTTGTGAAACAAGGTGCTGTTTCTGAAGCCGCTAAAGATACCGCTGTTGCCAATTTGGCCGCTGCGGAGGCAGGCCTTCAACAAGCCAAAGCACAGTTAAGCCAGGCGAATGAAAAACTCGCCCGCACCGAAGTGAAGGCACCTTTCCCTGCACTCGTCGCGTCAGAGGCCGTATCGCTAGATACATATGTTGCCCCAGGACAAAACTTAGCAAGCTTGATTGACGCCAGCACCGGAGAACTCGTTGCAGGCCTCTCCCCAGAAAAAGCGGCAATGGTTTCCAGAATGTTCAATAGTAGCGAAACCCACCTAAAGGCCATCGCAAAACCAAACAATGGATCTGTTGGTTCTGGCACACTTGAAGGATATTTAGACCAGTTTTCACCTGTAATTGACGAAGCTTCACGCTCTGCTCTCGCTGTAGCGGTATTCCCCGGTGCTTTTGCCCCAGAAAATGCTGGCCGCATATTTGCGAATGACTTTATGACACTCGAAATCAGTGTTCATTCAGACGGTACAGTCTGGCAAGTACCAACGGGCGTTGTCCGTAAGGGTCAATTTGTCTGGATTATCAAAGATGGAAGTCTGGAACGCAGAGACGTAACTGTCGTGAATACACAGCAAGAGCAAACCTTGATCAAGTCGGAACAAAACCTTGCCAATGAAGAGATACTGCTGACTTCACTGTCTGAAGAGAGTGAAGGCTTAGCGGTACGGACTGTCCAGCAATCCGCTGCCAACACCTCTGAGCGCTAGGAGCAGACCCCATGAAAAGACTCATTGAGCTCTGCCTAGAAAACAGAGTGGCAGCAAATTTGTTTGCCACAGTACTTATTATTGCCGGTTTTCTGTCCCTGCAAACCCTAAACATGCGACTTTTTCCCGAGATCACACTTAGTGCGATTTCCATTACGGTCCCTTACCCTGGTGCTACCCCAACTGAAGTTGAGACCTCAATCGTAAAACCAATTGAGGAGCGGCTGGAAGGCATGGAAGGTATCAGTAAGATCACCGGCCTTGCAGCAAACAGCGTCGCGAGTGTTATCGTAGACATTGAGGAAGGCGAAAGCATTCCCAAAATGCTGGATGATATCCAGACAGAGATAAACCGTATTACGGTATTTCCACAACGTTCTGAGCGCCCGCAAGTAACGCACGCTGAAACTGATGAATTGGCTGCGCGCATCATTCTTTATGGTGACTATGATATGGCTACGCTCAAAAAATGGGCGGAACGCGTAAGAGCTGATTTGGCAGACAAACCGGAAATTTCCCGCGTTACCATCGCAGGCGCTCCCGATTATCTTATAGATATCTCAGTTTCAGAAGAAACTCAGCAATCACTTGGTCTTTCTCTGGTCGAGATTGCTGGCCGTGTTTCCTCACAGAGCTTGGACTTATCTGGTGGTGAAATTGAAAACAACCGCCAAAAACTTCTGATCCGTTCAACAGGAGAAAGGCGTTCCGGCAAAGAATTTGAAACAATCGTACTTGGCGGTGGCTCAACCGGCACGCCCATTTATCTTGGTGATGTTGCTGAAGTAAAAGATGGCCTTTCTGAAGCTCCGATACGCGCCACATTCAAAGGCAAGCCAGCCACGTTCATTTCTGTATCGCGTGTGGGTGACGAAAAACTCCTCGATCTCGCTGTAGCTGTCCGCGAATATTACCACAATGAAATTAGCAATGTGCTTCCGGAAGGTATTGAAAGCGAGTTCTGGCGTGACGAATCTGTCATGTTGGAGCAACGTATAAACCTGCTTTCAGAAAACGCCTTTCTTGGCCTGCTACTTGTCTCAATTTTGCTTATGGCATTCTTGGATATCCGCATCGCAGGTTGGGTAGCGTTTGGTGTGAGTGTTGCCTTCATAGGCGCCTTCACTCTCATGAGCATGTTTGGCATTACAATCAACCAGCTCACACTTTTTGGATTCATTCTCGCCATCGGTATCGTGGTAGATGACGCCATTGTGGTTGGAGAAAATATTCATGGCACATGGCGAAACCAAGGGGTCACCCCTAAAGAAGCCGCACGTATTGGTACACTCAGGGTTTCGACACCTGTTTTATTCTCTGTAACCACCACAATCGTCGCTTTTGTACCGCTGTTATTTTTACCAGGAACATTTGGTCAATTCCTTGGTCCTATTGCCTCCGTGGTGATTTTTGTACTCGTGCTATCTCTGTTCGATAGCTTCTTCATTTTGCCACGTCATCTAGCGCATTTGCGCACAGAAGGACCTCGTCGGTTCTCGCCTCGCCGAATTGCTGACCCATTCAGAAACTGGTTTGCGTCACGCCTCAGAAAACTAACTGAGGGTCCCATGCGTCGTTACATTACCTTCACAGCAAACAACCCGCTTGCCAGTATACTTGTCGCTTTTGGCATATTTCTAGGATCTCTGGGCCTTATTACTGGTGGTGCGGTGAAGTTCGTCTTTTTTCCCGCTGTTGAGGGTGACTACATCACTGTCGAACTAGAGCTATCCGAATCTACGTCAAAGGAACAAACCGTCCGTTTTGCCGAGCAGATTGCTGCAGCTGCTGATGTTGCCGCAGAGCAATTTGAGGGCAACACACCACCGCTTAAAGGAGTGTTTTGGACACTCGGGCAATCAATCGCGCTTGATGATGCGCAAGCATCAACAGATGGCGGTGCGGCCGCGAACAAGGCCTATATTGTTGCTCGCCTTGAAGAGGCCTCCATTAGAGGATTTGCTGCCGGTGAGTTTCAGGAAGTATGGCGCGGCATAGTCGGCGAAATACCCGGCGCGCAAAAATTAACTTACACGTCTGATCTTGTTTCTCCTGGTGCCCCTGTTCAGCTTGAAATCAGTACTCGCATTCAAAGCGAAACAAGGGATGCTGTTGCTGTTATCGCTGAGGAACTGAAGGCATTACCTGGTGTTTATGATGTACGAGATGATCGCTTCAGAACGACGGACGAAATCCGTATCGCACTCAAACCACTTGCTCGTTCTTACGGGCTGACACAACAAGATCTTGCCCAGCAAATACGGGCGGCCTTCTTTGGCGCTGAGGCGGTACGGGTACAGCGCGACAGGGAAGAAATCCAAGTACGTGTCAGATTGCCGAAAGAACAGCGTTCAAGCTTTGATGCAATGAAAAACCTACGCATCAAAGTGGAAGACAGCTTTATACCAATTAGCAGCCTTGCTGACATTACTGTTGAGCCGGCCCCCGCTGCCATTACCCGTATTGGTAGTCGCCGCATCTACAAAGTATCTGCTTACGTGCACACCGCACAGATTACAGCCGGAGAAGCAACCAACTATATTCTGAACGAGGTAGCCCCGCGTGAAGAAGAACGCTTTGATGGCTTAAGCATCTCGCTCTCTGGAAATCAGGAAGAACAGGCGAAAACAGGCCCAGCAATTGCGCGTAACTTTGTCCTTGCGATGATCCTGATATACACACTTCTGGCGCTTAGCTTTAAGTCATACTCTCAGCCAATTATTGTCATGCTTGCAATTCCATTTGGCTTTATGGGTGCCCTCATCGGGCATGCTATGCTCGGCATGAACATGACTCTTCTCAGTATGTTTGGTGTGATCGGCTTATCAGGTGTGATTATCAACAACTCCTTGATGGTGATCAGTTTCGTAAATGACCGCCTGGAAACCGGGGAAGGCCACGTAGAAGCGGTGATTGAAAGTACACTGGAGCGTTTCCGTGCCATTCTACTAACAACACTCACTACATTCCTCGGCGTAACACCTATCATTCTGGAAACAAGTGTGCAGGCGCAGTTCCTCGTACCAACGGCTGTATCTCTAGGCTTTGGTATTATTATCGGTACATCAGTGCTTATTTTTGCCCTGCCTGCGCTGGCCGTTATGCACCTGAGAGTGTTTGGTCATCATACTAGCAGGAAAACCTAAACCATATTTCAAGCTGGAGCTCAAAAGGCTCCAGCTTGTTTGTTTCTTCAAACTATTGACCAGCTGAGATTTCGAGGCTCACCCTATTTATATTATTAATACAATAATATTGTGAAGCTGTTTAAATGGCGCTATCAATATCCCTTGTATTTAGTGAAGGGAGGCAGATTGATGCGTAAGGTAGAAACATTAGCCGGAATCGCATTAATAGGGGCAATCGGCGGATATTTTTTATCTGGTGAAAAGTCCAAACTACCCTCACAAAATCAACCTGTGTATCAATGCCAATCCAACATCAGCCCTGACAATCATAGGAAGGAAGTTTGGGTTGAAGGTGGTCAATTCAATATGGGCGAATTCGGTGTTAATCCGGAAGAGAAACCCATGGTTCCACTTTCCGTCGATGGCTTCTGGATAGATACCCATGAAGTCACCAATGCACAATTCGCTGAATTTGTGGAAGCAACAGGCTATGTAACCATAGCTGAACGCCAACCGGACCCGGCACTATTCCCCGGCGTACCAGCAGATGCTATTACACCCGGATCGGCAGTATTTGTACCTCCAACAGAAGGCATTGCCACCACAAACAGCATGCCTACGTGGTGGCACTATGTAGGCGGCGCCAATTGGCGACACCCCGAGGGGCCTAATAGTAATATTGAAGGCAAAGAATTTTTTCCCGTAATCCATATCGGCAAAGAGGACGCGGAAGCTTACGCAAAGTGGGCTGGCCGTTCCCTGCCAACAGAAGCCGAGTGGGAGTTTGCAGCACGCGGCGGCGCGGCCACCCAATTTCCCTGGGGCACAGAACTCACTATTGACGGCAAAGCTATG
>JBFOLV010000048.1:0-3713 GCA_040830325.1 Kordiimonas sp.
GTGTAAACCAAAAGCAACTTCCCACGCCTTCTGTGCTTTCAACCCCAATAGTACCCGACAACCCTTCGACAATAGCCTTTGCAAACGCTAGCCCGATACCCGACCCCTCAATAGCTGTCTTTTCAGCTCCGACGCGGTTGAATGGGTCCCAAAGTGATTTCATCTTCTGTCGGGCAATACCCGTACCTGTATCTCTTACGGCGAACTGCAGGTGATTACCTTCCTGATTCACCGTTATATGCACCTGTCCCTCAACACGATTATATTTAACCGCGTTGGTCAACAAATTCACCAGCACTTGACATGCACGCGTATTATCAGCCCAAACCTTGGGCAAATCTTCAAGTTCGCTATCCAGATAAATTGAAATATTGTTTGTAGCAGCAATGTCTTTCACCATTGCTAGGCTATCATTCACGATCGTCTCAGAGGAACATTTAGAGATAGAAAAACTCAGTTCACCAATATCCAGTTTGGCGAACTCTAGTACCTCGTTCAACAAACTTAATAAATGAGCACCACTGCGCACTATGTAGCCCAGATATGTTTTTTGGTCTGCCGGTTTGGCTATACCTTCAGCCAACAACTGAGAAAAACCAATAACCGCATTCAACGGTGTTCGCAGGTCATGGCTCATCGCCGACAAGAATTCCATCTTGGCGCGATTTGCAGCTTCAGCTTTATCCTTTGCCATCTGTAGGGCTTGGTTTTGTTGCTCGGTAATTCGCTGGCTTCTTTGCTGTATTACAAATAAAACCACTAACAGCACCAAAACCACAAAAGCAAAAAGACGGACAGCTGATTTACCTGTACTTAAGCTTTCAAATGCTTCATTCGCATCAATTTCTGTTGTGATACCAAAACCCAGGATATCGTCCCACAACCAAACTCCAACTACTGGCACCCCTCTATAATCAGGATAAGGGCTTAAGCTTTGCCCTGAATTTCCCAAAGTAGCACTTGCTGCCATTTCCGTGAAAGGCCAGCTTTGCCGACCAAAAACACCGCGCTGCTCAAGTAAGTTCCTGCCTGGATATTTTATCTGCACATTCAAAGAACTAAGTTCGCCACTGTCTAACAAACCAATTTCTTGCAATTTTTGAGTAAACCGACTTTCACTCAGCATATTACCTTCACTATCAAAGGCATACGTTTCACCAGACAAGCCAGACCTGCCTCGCGCAAAAATCGCAGAAAATTCCTGTAAAGGGTTAATTCTAAGGGCCAAAACCCCTAAAACCTGTCCAGATAAATCCCTGATTGGTGCCAATACAAACATGGTCGTTGTTTGCGGACGTTCCTGACCCGAGGGGTCTAAGAATGGAATATCGGATCTTAAGGGCAATGTTACAACGCTTGTGCCGCTTAAAGCTTTCTGAAATTTTTCAGGCACAGTACGGGCGATAAAGTTAATAGAACCCCGCTCTTCGGCGCGCAGTGATCCAACTCGCACACCCGTTGGCGTTAAAACAGAAAACCCTAAGTAACCGTGACCTGTTATCAGAGGGCGCAAATGTTCACGCAGTACATCACGAATCTGCTCACGTTCTTGCTCAGAACCTGCCGATAACAATGCTATGGTATTCTGCCGAATTTCCGGCAACTGGGCGACACTATTCGCATTCACTTTCTGGCGATCAGTCCATACCCTGACAGCTGCCTGGGTTGTCTCAAGCACAGAATTCAAAGTGCGACTAACATTGGCCTCGCTGATTCTCTCTAGCTGACGCTCAGAGAACACTAACAAAAAGACAAGGGCACCCAAGGCGGCAAAATATGTCCAACCATTTGTAACCGTTTTTTGAAGCATCTAATGCCTACCCTATCCCCCCAACAATGCTAGTTTAATCATTAATCCTAAAAGAAATATGACTTTCTGATAACACTCATGAACTAGGCCACAAATGTTAAGTTTTATGCAGTTCCAGACCTCATTTATTTAAATAACTTACTGTCCACTATTGCATCCATCGCCAAGTTCCAGTTTTCATCCTCAGTCAAGCCCGACTTCTTGCGCGGTTTGAAACTGTGATCACCGTCTCTAGACCACACGATGTCAAAATTATCTGGCAATACTATGTCATTCAGCAGCTTCTGCCCTCCGAAGGTATCCCTCTCCCCTTGAATGATAAGCGTCGGGTTTTCAATTTCAGGGAAATGATCAACACGTAACTTCTCAGGCTTACCGGGCGGCGCAAAAGGATAGCCCAGCAACAACAGCCCCGAAGCCAACTTATTGTTTTCGGCCAAAAGCATGCTGGCAATGCGCCCCCCCATGGACTTACCTCCGATGACAACAGAACCAGAAAGTTTCATTTCGTTCAGTACATCTTGATAATATGCCAGAAGCTTTGGCGCACGATCTGGTGGACGCTTTTTCCCATCCTCTCGACGTTTCTGCATGTATGGAAATTCAAATAGAATGACCTCTAAACCTCGCTTAGCAAGGCCCTGGCCGAAAGAAGTCATAAAAAGACTATCCATTCCGGCCCCTGCACCGTGGGCTAAAACAATTGTACCTAAATTCGGCGCACCAAACCGTTCGAACTCAACACTCATAACTTCATCCGCTTAGATCATCGATATAACTATCGTAGAATTGTCACCCTATGCCGTTACACGCTATTCAATAGTCTATTGAAGCAGCAAGGAATTAATTGTGAAACGCCTCATTTTACTCAGGCATGCTAAATCTGATTGGTCGGGGCCCCTCAGCCACGACAAAGAGAGACCGCTCAATAAAAGAGGTAAATCAGCGGCCTCGATGTTGGGTTCATACATTAGAATTAAACAATTAAAACCCGATCTGGTTTTCTGCTCCAGCGCCACCCGCACACGGGAAACATGGAAACAGTTACAAAAAGCCTCAGGCTTATTGTTGAATGCAAATTATATAGATTCATTATATGGCGGAAACATCAACAGCGTACTTTCCCTCATAAGATCTATTTCAGACCCGCACTGCAGTAACGTGATGATAGTTGGTCACAATCCCTGTATTCAAGAAACAGCCTTAGAATTAAACCAAGACTGCGAATCAGTGTTTGCACAAAAAATCGAAGAAAAAGTGCCTACGGGGTCCCTTATAACTCTTGATTTTGACATTCAGGCTTTTGCTCACGTAAGTTTGAATACAGGCAAAATAACTAACTTTATTCGGCCAAAACACGAACTTATTGCCGCTTTGAACTCAAAAAAGACAAAATTATGATTATATCTGGTCACAGAGGGTCAACTGACTGCCAACTAATTCTATCTGACAGCAACGCTTTTGCTTCTGATCTTATGATGATATGGCTACTATCAGTTGAGGATGGAGAATAATAACTGTGACACAAGTCTTTCGCTTGATGGTGTTAACCGCTGCTTTGCTTACAGCTGCTGCCTGTAGTCCTGGCGCAAACGCACCGTCGGAAGCAAACTTGATTGGTACTAAAGCAGTTATCAAAGCTCATGGTAATGACTTGCTGCTTGAGGTTAAAAATGTCGCAGCTAATACCATTATCTCTGAAATTACAGACTGGAATGGTCAATTTGTTTCCAGACGACATTACTATCGAGGTATGTATCCTATCGCGGGCACCGAAGGTTCAACCCAGTGGGAACTAGACTTCGATGTTGCCAAGATTGATAACTTGTTCCCACTTACTGTTGGAAACACCACTAGTTTCTCTGGCACAATGATTGATGTCAGTAACGACAGAACGTACAAA
>JBFOLV010000049.1:0-5037 GCA_040830325.1 Kordiimonas sp.
GTATGTAAGTTAACGGAAGAGGGACGCAGGGCTCTTCGTGGTAATAAACATTAATTAGGAAGGCTTCTGTGTGGCAGAAACTAATTGGGATGAAAGTGTAATACTAGATGAAGGTCATCTTAGTACTTTCACGGGCGGGGACCCTGATTTTGAGAACCAGATTTTAGATATATTTCTTGATAACGCACCTACTTATCTGACAGCGCTTATAGATGTAGATGGTGGAAACTGGAAAGCGACTGCCCACAAACTCAAAGGTGCCGCACGTAGTATTGGCGCGTGGCGGTTAGCACGAGAAGCTGAACGGGCAGAACATCTGGGTGCTCCAGCTATTGACGATCGTAGGCGTATGGCAACAATCTCGGAGTTACAATTGCGTATGGAAAACTTAGTCCATCATATTAAGGAAAGAAAGTAACGACTTGGGAACACACTTAGTAGATAATTGTGTGAAAATATTGGTGTTTTCATCGCTAGGCGTTATTGATAATAAACTTAAATAGCACAGTTAGTTTTTCGTAGGCGAATTTATGAGCGAATATGATTTTGATAGGGTCAATGTTTTACTGGCTGAAGATAGCCCTTTTATTCGGTCTTTGCTGGTCAACTCCTTAAAGGTGCTTGGGGTTGGTAATGTATATGCGGTTGAGCACGGGGGTGACGCTATTCACTTCTTACAGCGTGTAAAAAATGAACCTATGAAAATTGGCGTTCAACAAATAGATATTGTTATATCAAATTGGGATATGCATCCTATTGATGGCATGATGTTTTTGCGCTGGGTCAGACGCCATAAAGATAGCCCGGACCGATTTGTCCCATTCGTTATGATTACAAGCTACACTGAACCTGAACGGATAGTTCAGGCTCGAGAGATGGGCGTTTCGGAAATACTGGCTAAACCATTCACGATTAAAAATATCGGTGAGAAACTAATTTCGATTATCGAGAGACCTCGGCAATTTGTGCATACAAAGGAATTTTTTGGTCCAGACCGTCGCCGCAGAAAAGTTGAGCATGGCGGCGCAGAGCGCAGAGTTTTGACAGATAAAAGCGAAGGTGTGGAGATTATCCGTGGCTAATAATCCTGTAATTGTTCGTTTTTACCGCTTTCAAAACAGGTTGAAAGAAAAAACAGCAGGCCTGGGGCGTGGAAGTGTTTCTATCAATCTAGAAGCTATGGAAGCTGCTGAACAGGCGTTAAGTAAGATGTCTGAAGATTATCCTGATTGGGTAAGTTCCCTGATTGGGAAACTGCAAGAACAACACGGGCGCTGCGTTGATACCCCAGAGATGCGGGTCGAATGCTTTGAGGAAATCAATCATATTGCTCATGATATGAAGGGGCAGGGAGGTACCTTTGGTTACCCCCTTATTACTTCTTTTGCCGATAGCCTCTACGGTTTCACAGTTAAGCGTCCCGGTGAAATTCAAGACAAGCAGATTGAGCTAATCAAGAGCCACTTGGATGCGATGCGCGCCGTTATTAGAGGTCGTGTGAGTGGTGATGGCGGTGAGGTTGGCCAAAAACTTACTGAAAGCCTTAGTGACGCTATTGAGAAGTATGAGACAATGGACTAAGCGGTTTGCTACCCAGATTAGCCCACTGTTTGGCTGCATTTGGGCTAGTTGGTTTAGTGGATTATATCTTTTGATCTGATGTGTAATGTGGTAGATAAACTATTGATTTATATGGTTTATCGAATAATCGCAAAAACACA
This sequence comes from Kordiimonas sp., assembly GCA_040830325.1. Lineage (GTDB taxonomy): Bacteria > Pseudomonadota > Alphaproteobacteria > Sphingomonadales > Kordiimonadaceae > Kordiimonas. Next base: position 1,722 of record JBFOLV010000049.1, read on the forward strand.
CAATTCGTCGCTTCAACCCTGTTAAAGCGAATTTTTTTTCCTATGTTTTAGATATCGACGCTGGATAGTGTCGCTCAAAAAGCGAGGAACAGAAAAATGGTAAACACGACATTTAAAAAAGTTTTAGTTGCTTCCACTATTGCTGGAAGCTTGGCGTTCGGTTCAGCAGCACAGGCTGGCACAGATGGTTTTTCATCTTGGACGACAGCGGCAGGAAAATCAGTAAGCAGTGAAATGCGCTATCCTGCTATCGCAGTTCTGAATGGCAAAGAAGGTACGCCTACTTTCAAAGTTAAAATCAACCGTAGTGGTGATGTACTTAGTGCTGATTTAACAAAAACTAGCCGTAGTGGTGTTATTAACGCTGCAGCAAAAAGAGCAATCAAGCGCACAGATTTCCCTAGTGTTCCAGCGGATTTTGAAGGTGAAGAGCTAACTTTCTCTGTTCAGTTGCACTATGCTCTTGCTTATTCTGCAAAAGAACAAAGATATCTACAGCGTCAAGGACGGGTATCTAGTGAACGCATTGCGTCAAACGGCGCACCAATGACTGCAAGTATTGAAATTGCTGAGAATCAAGCCGACTAGATAGTTAAATACATTGGAAAAGAAAGGGCTGCAAATGCAGCCCTTTTTTGTTTTACTTCTTTGCAGCGCGTTTTCTGAGCTGCAGTGCATGATCCATAATATGAAAGATCACATTCTGCTCAATAGTTCCTTTAGCCAGATGTGCCCACGGACCAGTTGCAAACAATGCTACATCTTCACCGCCGTGGGTTTCACCTCGTGTCGGGATAGCTGATTGTTGTTTAAATTTAGGTTCTAGGACTTCGCTTTGGCTTAGGGCTTTACGTTCTCCTTTGATGGCTCCAGGGCCATTCTGGTAGCCAACGGTCGTGTATGGCTTTCCATCTTCGGCAAGTTTATATTCATTGTCTGTGGATTCTGGTGGTATCACAAGACCAAGGATTGGGTTACCTCTCCGAGGGTAGCCCGCTATGGTGAAAGCGTGGCTATGGTCTGCAGTAACGAGAATTAGAGTGTCTTTTGTGTCCACTAGCTCGAGGGCCTTTCTTACCGCTTCTGATAAAGCTGCAGTTTCGGTAAGGGCTGAAAAAGCATTCCCATCATGATGCCCATGGTCAATACGACCGGACTCTACCATAAGGTAATAGCCTTTTTTATTTTTGGAGAGTGATTTGATCGCTACCTCTGTCATCTCAGCGAGAGAGGGCTCTTCTTCAGGCCGCATAGCATCGAAAGTCAGGTGGCTGTCATTAAACAGGCCAAACAGATGCTCTGTTTCGTCAAGGTTTATGTTCGCAAGTTCCTCAGCCGTTGAAACGTAAGTAGCGTTGGCGCGGCCTTCAGACCAAAGTTCTGTGATGTTTTTCCCGTCTTTACGGACACCGCCGCTTCCTTCCGGTAGAAAGTTCGCGCGGCCACCGCCCAGAGCGACCTCAAGTCCGTTGCCACCCATTGGGGCCGTAATTTGAGAGGCGATGTCTATGCAACCGTTCTCTTTTGCTTCGTCGGTTAGGTTGATATCAGATTCCCACCGTCTAATAGGAGAATGTGCGTAAACTGCTGCAGGTGTAGCATGTGTAAGGCGAGCGGTACTGACAATGCCAGTGCTCATGCCAATTTTCTCAGCATAATGGGCTAAAGGCGTTGGAGCATTATCCATCATGCCTTTACACACTGCTTGAGGATGGTCTGGTGCCGTGTTTATCGAACCAATTCTTGTTTTGGTTCCTGTATTTAGTGCAGACGCTGTTCCAGCGGAATCAGCAACTTGAGCATCGACATTGTAGGTTTTGACCAGTGCAGTGTATGGAAATTGTTCAAAACTCAACAGATTTTCTTCGCCAGAGTGCCCCGCCATCTGGCCTTCCATTATACGGCCAGCAGTTAGCGTAGAAATACCCATGCCATCCCCTACAAAAAGTATGACATTTTTAGCGCGACGCTTGTTTGGCTTTTGTTTCAGCTTTGCTTGGATGGTCGCGCTGCCTTCTGCCAACCAACTGTCTGTGGTGCCTATAACATCTGAGCGCGTAGTTGAAGTAGCAGGCTCTTTAACTGCCGTAGAGCAGCCCGCGAGTAGTGCCGTTGCAAGCACCGCATACTTTTTCATATTCTGTTGCTCCCTAATGTGGACCATTTGGTCAAGAATCTACTTAGATACAAACATGCCTTAGATTGGCAGTGTGTCAAGTATATGAATCAATCAATGTTACTTTGTGTAGGGGAGAAAGAAGGTAATGTTGTTACCTGAGGCTTTTAACTGCCGCGTCAATGCCGGCCACAGTTAACGGGTGCATGCGATTATCAAATAGTTCTCTGATCATATGAATTGATTGGCTGTAGGTCCAATGTTCTTCGGGGATTGGATTAAGCCATACAGCTTTTTGATAAATATTTGTTAAGCGTTTAATCCAAGTTTCTCCGGCCTCTTCATTCCAATGCTCAACAGAGCCGCCTGGGTAAGAAATTTCGTAGGGACTCATAGAGGCATCGCCGACGAAGATTGCCTTATAATCATGGGGATATGTATGAAGTAAATCGAGTGTCGATAATGTCTCTGTATGGCGGCGTGCGTTGTCTTTCCATACGTTTTCATACAGGCAGTTATGAAAATAGAAAAACTCTAGGTGTTTAAATTCGCTACGAGCAGCGGAGAAAAGTTCTTCGCATACTTTAATGTGGGGGTCCATTGAGCCGCCAACATCTAAGAAAAGTAGAACTTTAACTGCGTTGTGACGCTCGGGCACCATTTTGATGTCTAGATACCCGTTATGAGCCGTTGATTTTATTGTGCCATCTAAATCAAGCTCAGTGGCTTCACCTTGCCTTGCAAATTGCCTTAACTTCCGCAGGGCTACTTTAATATTACGTGTGCCAAGTTCTACGCTATCATCAAAGTTCTTAAACTGGCGTTTGTCCCAAACTTTGATCGCCTTGCCATGGCGTCCCTCTTTCTGCCCAATTCGTACTCCTTCCGGGTTATAGCCATAGGCTCCAAAAGGGCTTTTCCCTGCAGTGCCGATCCATTTGTTTCCACCCTGATGGCGCTCTTTCTGTTCCTCTAGGCGTTTTTTGAGGGTCTCCATAATTTCATCCCAATCACCGAGGGATTTTATTTTCTCCATCTCTTCTTCGCCTAGGTAGAGTTCAGCCATTTTTTTTAGCCATTCGTCAGGTATGTCTGCAGCCTCATCTTCGGCAATAAACTCAACACCATCAAATACCTTGGCAAAGACGCGGTCAAATTTGTCGAGCTTAGTTTCGTCTTTCACGAATGTGGCGCGAGATA
>JBFOLV010000050.1:0-2717 GCA_040830325.1 Kordiimonas sp.
AGGCAAACTGGTCGACAGCAAGTAGAACTTCACCGTCGCCGAGTTCTGGTGTTTCCGTTGCTTCAACGGCTTGTGTCTGGTGGATGTCGCTTTTGTTCACTAAAAACTGGGTATAAGCCACGGTGTATGCTCCCTCACATCTGGTTTGAGAATAAAGCTAGAGTGAAAGGTGTAGGCGTCAACTTGGCGGTAGTTCGTGTGTGCTGTCAGCTATAAGCCAGTTTGCGAAGGCTTGAACTTTGGGGCTGTCGGATAAATGCTCTGCGTAGGTGACATAATAGCCTTTGCTGCTTGTAACTGCGGGGCCAAAGGGAGCGAGTAGTTTGCCAAGCTTCAAGTCATTTGCAACATACATATAGGGCATTAATGCGACACCGAGACCTGAATGAACGGCCTCAATCATCATGGTGAAATTCTCGAATTTTGGGCCAAATTGTTGAGGTATGTCCGGCTCGCCGCGAGCCGCGAGCCAAGTTTGCCAAGCGTCCGGCCGGGTAGTCATTTGCAGAAGCTCATAATCTGAGAGTTCGGATGATTTGAAATGCGCGGGCGCGACCACAGGGATAATTTCCTCGTCCACTATGCGGTGGCTTTGATAGTGGGGCCACTTACCATTGCCGTATAAAATCGCGATATCTGAGCCTGCTTCCTTAAAGCCTTCCATTGTCAGACGTGTAACAATATTGAGCTGTATGTCAGGGTGGCTATCAGTGAATTTTCCTAAGCGTGGAATAAGCCAGCGTGATCCAAAGGTGGGTAGTAGGCCGAGCGTTAAAATACGATCTTCTGCACCGAAACTGATGAGGCGCATTGCCTCGCGCTCAAGTGTATCGAGAAGGGGGCTGAGGGTTTCCTTAAACTGAAGAGCAGCTTTGGTGGGTACAAGGCGCTTTCGTTCCCTTTTGAATAAAGGGTGGCGGGCAAAGGTTTCCAAATTCCCAATCTGTCTGCTAACCGCACTTTGTGTTAGGTTTAACTCCTCTGCGGCGCGTGTCACAAGGCCGTGTCGCATAACGGATTCAAAGCATTCAAGAGCTGTTAGAGATGGTAGTTGTCGTTTCATAATTTGTTCATAGCATGCTTTCCTTATAATTCATGATAAATAATCATGAATTTAGGCATATTATGCACTTTATGACGATTTTTTCTGAGTTATACATGAGGAAATGTCATTTTCTGTAGATAGGGGCCATAGCCATGTCAGCCAAACCACAGTTTAACTGGGAAGATCCACTTCTCCTTGAAGATCAGCTTTCAGAAGAAGAGCGCCTGATCCGTGATAGCGCGCGTGATTATTGCCAAGATAAATTGATGCCACGAATTCTTATGGCAAACCGTCATGAAGAGTTTGATCGCAACATTATGTCTGAACTTGGTGAAATGGGTTTGCTAGGCGCAACGCTCCCTGAAGAGTATGGTGGCTCCGGTGTTAATCATGTTTCTTATGGTTTGATCGCGCGTGAAGTTGAGCGCGTGGATAGTGGCTACCGTTCAGCAATGAGTGTGCAGTCATCGTTGGTGATGCACCCAATTTACGCTTATGGTTCTGAAGAGCAGAAGAAGAAGTATCTGCCAAAGCTCGCGTCAGGCGAGATGGTTGGCTGTTTTGGCCTTACTGAGCCAGATGCAGGCTCTGACCCGGGCAGCATGCGTACACGCGCTGACAAAGTAGATGGCGGTTATAAGCTTACTGGTAACAAAATGTGGATTACCAACAGCCCGATAGCGGAAATCGCGGTTGTTTGGGCTAAGCTTGACGGTAAAATCCGTGGCTTCATTCTGGAGCGGGGCATGGAAGGTTTCTCTACACCGAAAATCGAAGGCAAGATGTCTCTTCGTGCATCGATCACAGGTGAAATCGTGATGGACAATGTGTTTGTCCCCGAAGAGAACCTGTTGCCGAATGCATCCGGTTTGTCTGGCCCGTTTGGTTGCCTGAATAAAGCGCGTTTCGGTATTGCCTGGGGTGCGCTTGGTGCCGCTGAATTCTGCTGGCATGCAGCGCGTCAGTATACATTGGACCGGACGCAGTTTGGTCGCCCGCTTGCGCAGACGCAGCTTGTGCAGAAGAAGTTGGCTGACATGATGACTGAAATTACACTTGGTTTACAGGCATGTTTGCAAGTTGGCCGTTTGCTTGACGAGGGTAAATGCGCACCTGAGAATATCTCTCTCATTAAGCGCAATAGCTGCGGCAAGTCTCTAGATATTGCACGTCTAGCGCGTGACATGCATGGCGGTAACGGTATTGCTGATGAATTCCATGTGATCCGTCATATGGTAAATCTTGAGACAGTGAATACTTATGAAGGCACGTATGATGTACACACGCTTATTTTAGGGCGTGCACAAACAGGCCTGCAGGCGTTTATGTAAGATCATATTATGGCTGGACCTCTTAAAGGGCTTCGTGTCCTTGACTTGAGCCGAATTTTGGCAGGGCCTTGGGCTACCCAGTGCCTTGCTGATTTGGGTGCAGAAGTTATCAAAATAGAGAACCCTAAGGGTGGTGATGATACACGCACTTGGGGGCCTCCTTTCTTTGACGATAACGGTGACCTTGTTTCTGCATATTATATGTGTGCCAACAGGGGGAAACAGTCTGTTGGAATTGATATATCTACAGCCAAGGGGCAAGAGCTGATCACGCGGTTGGCTGCTGAATCGGACATTCTTGTTGAAATCTTCAAGGTTGGTGGCCTGAAGAAATATGGCCT
>JBFOLV010000051.1:0-2525 GCA_040830325.1 Kordiimonas sp.
AAGATGCAGCGTCCGTGTTTTTTCGTTTGGATATTGCACGCAAGCGTACATGCAACTCCTGCAATTCAAATGGCTTCACTAAATAATCATCGGCACCTGCATCAAAACCTGCAATTTTATCATCTAGCGTGTCCCGCGCAGTCAGAAAGATAACAGGGATATCGTCTTTTCGTTCCTGCCTCAGTTGGTTGCAAAGCTGTAAGCCATCCATTCCAGGCAACGCAATATCAAATATGTAAATGTCATATTGATTTTGTGTCGCCAGTTGTAGGCCTGCAAAACCAGAGTATGCAAAATCACAAACATACCCATGTATTTCCAGATAATCTGCAATACTGCCTGCAATATCTCTATTATCTTCAACGATTAAAACACGCATAATCCCAGCCTCAACAATTACTCGATCAAGAAACCTAGCACTTGCCATGAGACTACAATGTGAACGTTCAAGCAATAGATTGATACGGTTATCCATACCTATAACCCGGTACCTTTTATAAACGATCCGCCAAGCAAGTTTAGTTAGTTTCTCTGTAGGATTACCGTCGTTTGCCTCGCGCTCTCCGTTGCAGCCCCTCTGCCCGAACCAGCAGTTTCATTCACCACATTTAAATAGGTTGTGCAATTGAAGCGCTCATTAATCAGCGTATCTGCCTGGCGAATAGGTTCACCTTCCCGGAAATTATTTACGCCTCTCTTTCGACGAGCAAATCGCTGGTGCCGGGCTTGGTTTATCTATTTGCCGACAACTTGTTGAGATGATGGAAGGCAAGATCGGTTTGGAAAGCATTGAGAAAGTGGGATCAAAGATTTTGATTTGATGTCCCGCTTGAGATTGACACGAACCCGCCAACCTATTCATTCTGGAGGGCATCAAGGTTGTTGTGGTGGATGACTGCGAGGTGGCTTGCAGAATTGCGACTGAACAGCTCCATTCGGCAGGTGTTATTGCCCATGGAGTCTGACGCACTATCGCTCATAACAAACGCCGCTGCCAAGTTAGAACCCTATGATATCCTATTATCAGATTTCTGCATGCCCTAGATGGATGGCCTTCTACTAGCTAAGCATGTGAAGAACACACTAGCCATTAAAGACACTCACATCGCGTTAATGACCTCACCCCCAGCCAAGAGGAGATGGCAAATCCATGAGGGATGCTGGTTTTGCGGGCTATCTCACCAAACCAATTTTTTCCCGGTGAGCTGCCTGCCATTCTGGCTGTTGCCTGGAAAAAGGCTCAGGAAGGCACACTTGATGCCCTCATAACCCGGCATACCTACACCAATATGATGAGCAGAACTTTTCAGCAGAGAGTGCCAAAATCCTGATGGCGGAAGACAACCCTGTGAATAAAATGGTGACGACCAAAACACTGAAGAAATACGGCCGTATTGTCAAACCAGCTGGCAACGGCAAGGAAGCCCTCGAGCAAGCCAAAGCGCGGCAATTTGATCTTATCCTGATGGATTGCAATATGCCTGAAATGGACGGACTTGAAGCAACAGGGCATATCCGTACCTATGAAGAGTTTACAGACCGCCCCCGCACCACTATCATCGCCTTCACAGCAAACGCTATGAAAGAAGACGAAATTGCCTGCCGCGAAGCAGGCATGGATGATTTTCCAACCAAGCCTATTCAGGCTGATGCCTTGGAAGCGATCCTCCGAAAGTGGCTGCGTCAGGAATACTAAGCTTTTTATCCTATAGGATTAACGTTTAAAAAACATATGCTGACCACTGCCAACATAGAAGTGGGTAAAGCCTGCAGAATGTTCAGATTCAATAAATTCCTGCACAGCTAACCTTGCCCCGATCAATGCAGGAGTATGCCCTGCATCTTCTGCTATCATTATACCGCCGCTTGCTACTAAAGGAGCACATTTGACCAAAGTGGCTGCAACCGCCTCATACATATCCACATCAATATTTACGACTGCAAGAGATTTTAAAGCCGGATCAAGATCATCAGTAATAATGTTCTTTTTCTCTACTATAACATTGAGGTCAGGTGTTTCAAAGCGCCTCAGCCTTGCCTCAACAACCTCTTTCCCCTCGGTTTCATGGCTACCAGACCACCGCATATCACTGCTCTCAAAGGCTTCTTCGTAATTAAACCCCTCAAAAACATCTAGGAACCAACATCGCTTTCGCCACCCCATTTCGTTCAGATAGGCAAGAACAGCTGACCCACTAGAGCCTCGAAAACAACCAACCTCCAAATAATCTCCTTCAACAGACTTGGTGGCCTCCAAAGCTTGTATAAGATTATCAAAATCAGGAACATTCCATTTGGAAAATCCTTCTTCAGTCTGGCGCCACTGTTCTTTATGAGCAATCTCACGCCAAGCCCAGTTAATATGGTGATAAAAGGCAGGCTTTTGAACATTAAGGGAAATATACCGTCCGCCACGCTCGTCAATCTGCTTTACGGCATCGCAGGCAGCTTCATCGTCATCAAACGCCATTAAAATCAATACGTTATTAAAGTCCAATGTATCAAAGCGCTTTCGTTCCTCAAAG
>JBFOLV010000052.1:0-8239 GCA_040830325.1 Kordiimonas sp.
AAGAAGCGTCCAATATCATCGCCAATCGCATAAAGTGCAGGCACCATAAAGAGTGTTACAAAGAATGCGATCAATACACCAGAGGCGAGGGCAACTACAATTGGCTGTAGGAATGATGCTTGAATAGACCTTTCAAGCATCATCGGTACCAAGCCAACAAAAGTTGTTATTGATGTAAGCAAGATTGGGCGGAAACGCGCAACACCTGCTTCAACAATAGCTTCCACTGGTTTCAAACCACGCTCACGGAGTTTGTTGCAATAGTCAACCAGTACAAGATTGTCGTTAATTACAACGCCTGCCGCAGCCGCGATACCAAAGTAGCTGAAGATTGCCATGGTCATATCAACGGTGAAATGACCAAAAATAGCACCTACGAAGGCGTATGGAATAGCGATCATAATAGCGATTGGCTGCCAGTAGCTTTTGAAAGCGATCGCAAGCATCATATACATGATAAACAGAGCCATGCCGTATAGCTTCATGACCTCAGCGATGAAGCGTGCTTCACCTTCAGCCTGACCAATAGAACCACGGACAATGCCCGGATACTTACGGTCCCAATCAGGGAAGAAGTTCTCGTCCAGATCCTTCATGATATCGTCACGGATATTTTCTTTCATGTAAGCACTGATACGTGCAGCAAGATTAATATTCCAACGACTGATACGTTTGATACCTGGCGCATACTCCAAATTGGCCACAGCCATTAGAGGTACTTCACGGCCATCGTTTGTACGAACACGGAAGTCCTTGAGGCTTTCGATAGACCGACGGCTAGCACGTGGGTAACGCACCATAACCTTAACATCCTGGCCTTCGCGCGGTATACGCTGAACTTCTTCACCGTAGTAAGCTTGGCGTACCTGACGAGATACTTCTGCAAGTGTAAGGCCCATCTTCTCCGTGCCAGGCTTAAGTTCCAGCCGGATTTCTTCCGAAGCACCTTCAAGGTTGTTACGGATGTCGTAGAGAGTATCGTATGTGCGTAGTTTTTCTTCTACGTCACTCACTGCTTCCCTCAAGATATCAAGGTCTGGGTGGCGAATAGATAGCTCAAAACCTGGGTCGTTGTCGCCGTTTGTGTAACGAACGGAAACAGCTTTGGCGTCAGGGATTTCACCCATTAGCTCACGGAAGCGGATAGAAGCTTCCTTGGCGCCCATCTCACGAGTTTCTGGCGGTGCAAGCTTGATGATGGCTAATACACTGTCCCGGCGGGAACGCGTGTACCAGTTTTCAATCAGTTGGCCTTCGCCGCCTGTATTGGAGTTAACTTCATCAACAAGAGCTTTCTCAGCATCTTGAAGCTGCTTCAGTATTTCAAGTGCGCGGCTGTAGGAAGCACCTTCAGGCAAAGTAACATCTACAGTGATTTCGTCTGATTCAATATCAGGCATAAACCCTTTTTTGATGTAACCATTACTGAAAAGGCCAAAGCCAAATATCATTACGAAAATGAAAATACTGAACGTTAGATAACGACGATCAACAGCCCACTGACCAAAGCGGCGGTAGTGGCTCTGAGCGAAGTTGGTGATGCTGTTGGCGATACCTTTTTGGAAGCGACCGAAACGACCAACATTTTCCCTTGGTTTCAAGCCTGACAAGTGAGCAGGAAGAATTAATAGTGATTCTACTAATGAGAAGGCTAGAGCCGTGATCACAACCCAAGTGATGTGACGCGTAAATTCAGACGTGGAACCATCAATAAAGATCCAAGGCATGAACGCGATGATGGTTGTTAGTACCGCGAAGACAACTGGTTTTGCTACTAACTGTGTACCAAATACTGCAGCTGTGATACCGCCACCTGTTTTTTGGCTTTCAGTATGAATGCTTTCACCAACAACAATGGCATCATCCACAACAATCCCCAGAACAAGTAGGAAAGCAAAAGTGGATAGCATGTTGATGGAAATACCAAGAGCAGGCAGGAAGATAAAGGCGCCTGCATATGCAGTTGCGATGCCGGTAGCTACCCAGAAGGCAACTTTTGGACGAAGGGTTAACATTAGAACGATAATAACAAGGAGTAGGCCTTGGCCAGCTGCCCCGCCAATTGTCGCCATACGACCTTCATAGGCTTCGTTGTTGTCTGTCCAAAGGGTAAGTTGTGCACCTGTTGGTAAGGTAGATGCACGCTCATCAATCCATGTGCGAATTGACTGTGACGCCGTAACAATATCCATTGTTTCGGTTGTCATTACTTGAAGCAATACTGCTGGCTCACCGTTTAGTGTCGCCAATATTTCATTGTCCTCAAAACCGTCAATTACCGTTGCAACATCATGCACGCGGATGGTGCCGCCATCAGCCGTTTGACGGACAATGATTTCACCAAATTCCTGCTGTGTGTCAGCGAGGTTTCTAGCTGTGATATTGTATTCTGCCGCATTTGTGCGAACGGACCCGCTTGATGAATTGAGCGAGTTGTTACGAATAGCCGTAGCGATTTGTGCGAAGCTGAGATTATAACGCTGCAGCGCTTCTTCGCTTACTTCGATAGATACTTCTTCGCGGCGAACACCAAAAAGCTCTACGATAGAAACCGCAGGAAGTTGTGCAGCTTCACGGCGCAGTTTTTCAGCTAGACGCTTGAGGTCACGTTCGCCAAGATCACCATGCAAGGCAACGCGAATAAATTCATCTCTGTTCACCCATTGCTGAACTCTTGGGGGTTCAATGTCTCGTGGAAAACTAGATATAGAATCTACTCGAATTTTCACGTCATTCATAAACTGCGTGAAATCAACTTTCTGGCTGGCAAGAATGTATACTTGACCATTTCCTTCGCCAGAAGAGGAGCGAACCCATTCAATGTTATCCAGATCGCGCACAGATTCTTCGATGCGGGCGACAATCTGTTCTTCTACATCCTTGGGGCCAGCACCAGGCCAGGCAACAGAAATCTGTAGACCAGGGAAGCGTACTTGTGGGTCAAGCTCACGTTCCATGGAGGAATAACCAGCGATCCCGGCTAAGAAAATGCCGATCATCAATAGGTTAGCGGCAACAGTGTTGCGTGCCCACCATTCAATTAGCTTATTCATTATCACCTCCCCTTAGTGTGAAGTGTTGTCGGTATTTGCAGCGCTACGTGTAATTGGTTGAACTGCCATACCATTGAATACACTCTGAACCGGAGAAGTTACTACTTTTTCACCGGCATCAACACCACCTGTTACCATTACTCGGTCAGCTGTTGTTGAAAGTACAGATACAGTACGGATTTCAAGCTTATCATTATTGATAACGTAAACTTTGTCCGTGCTGCGTAATGCATCGCGTGGCATTACGAGGGCATTTTGGGGAGAGACGCCTTCGATTTCAGCTGTCACAAATAATCCAACAGCTAGAGGCATGCCCTGATTGGCTGCTGCGCCGTATGGATCGTTCACTTCAGCAATAGCGTATACAAGACGTGTCGTTTTATCGACTGAGGGGCTTACTCGTTTGATCTGGCCCTTCCAAATATGTTGAGTGCCGCCCAGGCTTGCATGGAAACTAACTTTTGGTGCATTGCCTTCGTTCGCAACAAAACCAATTGGTAATTGTAGCTCATCTAGCTGAGCGTCAGTAAGCGGGAGCTTGATTTCCACTATATCAGTTGCGAACACGCGGCCCAGCTTGGAGCCGCCATTAACAAACTGGCCAACACCAACATTGCGCTCAAGAACACGGCCGCGGAATGGTACCGTAATGTTTGTGCGGGCAAGGTTTAGGTTTGCAGTTTTAAGTGATGTTTCAGCTGCTTGTAATTGAGCCTGAGCTTCAGCAACTTGGTGCGCATTCAATGCTAAGTGAGTTGGGTCTCCATCTTTAACCCAATCTTTCCATTGCTTTTTCTTGATCTGCGCATTTGCTAGCTCTTTTTCGAGCTTAACTTTGGCTTCGGCCAAGCGCGCTTCAGCGCTACGTACCGCTAGTTGATAGTCTGAGTCATCAATTTTGATGAGTGTTGAGCTAGGCTTGAAGGCCGCGCCTTCAGAAAAATTATCTGAAACTGATACGATACGGCCTGACACCTGCGGGATCAGATCAATTTCTGTTTTTGGGCGAATTTCCCCTTGAGTTTTAACGGAGAGTGTCACGGTTTCAGCGCGCACATCTTCAACGTATAAAGAAACAGGCCTTGGAGCCTCATCTTTTTTTTCGGGGGCTTCTTTTGCTGCTGCCAGAGCGATTACCGACCCTACACCAGCCATTAACACCACTACGGGTGCTGCAAACTTGAGAAGTTTTCTCACAGCTATCCTCACAATCTCGCTATGTGGCTTATGCCACTATTTTCTGTCGTGTATATTTATATGGCTTTATGCCACTTTTGTTTAGTCCCTTATACATAGTGTATAAGTCAAGAAATGTCACTGTTTTAATAAAAAAAGAGCGCTAAATCCCTAAACTCCTCGCTTTATAATGGTTGGAGAGTATGGGGTAGATGTTTAAAAACTAATTAAAGTTGCCAGTAAGTTGCTTTTTATAGGGTATTTTTTTATGATCTTTTGATCAGTATTCTGAGTGAGCCCAATATGAGCAATGATGCCAACCCTGGTAACCTACAAAAGAATATTTCTTTCAATGCGGATGGCGGCCAACTGGCAACTTTGCTAGGGGTGATAACTGAGGCCGTTATCGTCCGTACCGGGGAAAAGATTGTCTACATGAATGACGCTGCCATGGCCCTATTAGGGGTGGATGGTAAATTGGAGGATTTAGAATCTTCTGAGATGCGAAGTTTTGTTCATCCTGATGATAGGGAAATCCTAAAAACATACTATTCAGAGAGAATATCAGGGGGCGAAGCGCCCAGTCAGTATGAGTTTCGCATATTGCGTTCAGACGGTGGTTTGGTTTGGGTTTCATGTCAGGCGAGCAGGATACTTTGGGAAGGACAACCTTCTGCGGTGGCATGCCTGACGGATATTTCAGCGCAACGGAAAATAGAAAAGCAGCAAAATAAATCTGAGAGGCTTTTTCAGTATGTTTTCAATTTAGTGCCTGACGTTATGTTGCTAACAAACCTGAAAGATGGCCGCATCGTGGATGTTAATCCTTCTTTCCTAAACGTTTTTGGGCTAAGGCGTGACGATGTCATAGGGCAGACGTCAGATGATCTTGGCATTTGGGCAGATGCTACTTTTCTAAACCGATTTGTCGAAGAGTTGAAAATGACAACCTCGATGATGGATGTGCCTGCAACTGTGCGCACTCGGGGCAACGTAATTAGGCATTTTCAACTGTTTGCTCAAAAAATTGAATATGGTATCCAGCCCTTACTTCTACTTATCGGCCGTGATGTCACCGAAGATTTAATACAAGCTCAGGAACTTCAAAAGAGCAAAGATAATGCTGAGTTAGCTAACCGCGCCAAGTCGGCATTTTTGGCGAACATGAGCCATGAGCTTAGGACACCACTAAACGGGATTCTAGGTTTTGCTGAGATTATTAGAGATCAGATGATTGGCCCCATGGGGAATGGTCGGTATGCAGAGTATGCAGGCGATATTCACTCAAGTGGCACGCATTTATTGCATATCATTAATGATATTCTTGATCTTTCTAAAGTTGAAGCCGGGCAATTGGGTGCGCACTTTACGTGGATTGATCCGATTGGTTGTTTGGAATCGTGCCTGACACTTGTGCATCAACGAGCATTTGAATCAAACATTACAGTTGAGCATGAACTGGATGAGGCAGTACTCATCGAGGCAGATGAGAGGCTTGTAAAGCAGATTGGTATCAACCTCCTGAGCAACTCAGTGAAGTACACCGAACCAGGAGGGCAGGTCACCATGACGCTTGCTCGAACTGCCAATGGGGGTGTGTGCCTTAGTGTTGCAGATACCGGTATTGGTATGAGCCCTGAAGAAGTGAAGATTGCCCGCCGCCCGTTTGGCCAAGTAGAATCTCACTTGAGTAAGAAAAATGAGGGCTCGGGATTAGGTTTGCCGCTTGTAAATACTTTTGCGGAAAAGCTTAGTGCAACTATGACAATCGAAAGTCAGACCGGGGTAGGTACCCGGGTGAATATTACATTCCCACCTTTTAAGGTAAAAGAAAAAGAAGCTGATGCGGCTGACACTGGAGGCGATATCTAGCCCCCAGCGTGGTTGATTGAATATGGTTTAAGAAGCGCTGGCCTCACGCTCTACTGCTCGCCACCCTATATCCTTGCGGAAGAAACCATCACTCCACTTTACTTTTGAGACAGCTGCATATGCTGTATTCTGGGCTTCGGTAACTGTGTCGCCTAGTGCAGTAATGTTTAGTACGCGACCGCCGCTTGAAACGATTTGGCCGTGGTCCATTTTAGTGCCAGCGTGAAAAACGCGAACATTGCCGGTTGCTTCTGCTGCTGCTAGACCGCTTATTTCGGTACCTTTTTTGTAGGAGCCAGGGTAGCCATTTGCTGCCATTACGACAGTTAACGCCACACTGTCAGACCAGTCTATCTCTAAACCATCTAGTTCGCCGTTTGCTGCTGCGGCTAGGAGAGGAACAATATCGCTGGTCATACGGGACATGAGTACCTGGCACTCGGGGTCGCCAAAGCGACAGTTATATTCAATGAGTTTTGGTCCTGTTTCGGTAATCATTAAACCCGCGAAAAAGACGCCTTTATATGGGTGACCCATGTCGGTCATAGCTTTTGTCGTAGGGATGATAATTTCATCCATAACGCGTTTACACATGTCTTCAGTCATTACCGGTGCAGGAGAGTAAGCGCCCATGCCGCCAGTATTTGGTCCAGTGTCACCTTCTCCGACGGCCTTGTGGTCTTGGGCTGTTGCTAAAGGAAGTGTGGTTTTTCCGTCTGCAAGGGCGAAAAAACTTGCTTCTTCACCTTTCATAAACTCTTCAATAACTACTTCTGCGCCGGCTGCGCCAAAGGCACCGTCAAAGATCGTGTCGACGGCATCTAATGCTTCTTCGACTGTTTCCGCGATGATTACGCCTTTACCGGCGGCAAGACCATCAGCTTTTACAACTATTGGCGCGCCTTGTTCCAGTATGTAGTTTTTCGCAAATTCAGCATCATCAAAACGGCCGTATGCAGCGGTTGGGATGTTGTATTTTGCGCACATGTCTTTTGTGAAGCCCTTGGAGCCTTCAAGCTGAGCAGCGCCTTTAGTTGGACCAAACGCTAGTATTTCTGCGGCTGTTAGGTCATCAACGAGGCCTGCGACTAGTGGCGCTTCTGGGCCGACAACGACAAGGTCAATTTCATGATCCCGGCAGAATTCAATGACTGCCGCATGATTGCTTTCGTCAAGCTTGACACAGCTTGCGATGTCAGCTGTGCCGCCATTTCCTGGTGTGCAATAGAGAGATTTCAGAAGCGGACTTTGTGCTATTTTCCAGCAAAGCGCATGTTCACGGCCGCCGGCTCCGATAACGAGTATATTCATTCTATTGGTACCTATAAAATGGCTGATCCAAAAAGTTGGCCCCTTGTATCATAGCTCACGCGGGGTGCAAGGCCCTTATGCGTGCCATTTATGAGACTTTTGAGTGTCTCTGTGTGATCCTCGCTGAATTCAAAAAAATCGATAGCGCACTTGTAATGCTGTATACAAATGCATACATATAAACTATAGGTTGGCTATTGCTCCTTAATGGGGTAAATATTCAGCCGAATTTAAAGGGGGTAGTCTTGGGGGCGAAAACTGTACCACTAAGTGTTCGATTGTCCGGTGAGGATGCCGCTTACATTGCGTCATTAAAAACCGGTGATGCAGTAACCATGAGCGAGAAGGTTCGTTATTTAGTGGGGCGCTCCCGGTTGATGGCTGAGCAAGGTGGGTCATATGAAGGCGTTGTAGAGCAAGCCGAGGATACGCTCGCCCCACTTAAAACAGCACTAGATGGTGTAGAAAAAAAATATGACGCACGTTCCAGTTTACTGCGCCTCTTGATCTATACAGTACCTCGCATGCTTGCAGAATTAGAAACTGTATATTTGGAACCACCAAAACATGAAATTCAACAACAAGATGTTGAAAAATTAACAGAGCTGGAAGCGAAGACCGCAAGCTCGCTGAAAAATCTTTTGGATCAGATGGCCCGATTGGCCGTCACCGAAGAGGCTCCCTGCCTTGATCCAGTGGTTATTAGAAAACTGCTCACCGTGCCAATAGTGGAGTTGGTGAGATTGATTGAACAAAGTCCAAACTTTGGGGAGTAAGGATATGACAAATATTGCAACACGGGTTAGCCGCTTGGTTTCTGGTAGTGT
>JBFOLV010000053.1:0-2223 GCA_040830325.1 Kordiimonas sp.
AATCGATGTTACCCCGTAATCACGGTAATAATCCAGCGCATCCGAAAGCTGACTTTCATAGTTACTGATACCGCCTGAAGTCTCATGGTGCCCAATTAAGCGAACCCCTTTGGAAACAGCATATTCAGAAAGTGCTTTGATATCAAAGTCAGGGTACGGCTCAGTGAATTTGAAGATATCACCGTTATTGTACCAATCATCATCCCAGCCAATGTTCCAGCCCTCAACCAGCACGCCCTTGAAACCATGCTCCGCTGCAAAATCAATGTAGCGCTTGGTACGCTCTGTTGTGGCACCGTGAATTTCACCTGACCCCCATGTAGAGGTACCCAGATGCATCTCCCACCAGATACCAACATACTTGCCCGGCTCCACCCATGACACATCTCCAAGCTTATTTGGCTCGTTGAGGTTCAGAATAAGGTGTGAGTTAAGAAGCCCGACAGCATCGCTCGTGATCTGGATCGTACGCCAAGGTGTGTGAAACGGCGCAGTAGCCTCTACTTTGACCCCTGTTGCAAGCGGTGTAAGGTTGGCGTGCAGCGTGTTCCACCGCCCGCGCTTCAATGTCATCCCCGCATAGTCGACAAGGGCAGCTTCATGAATGCTAATATGAGTGCCCGACGTTGTTCGCATCGTCATTGGCGTATGAGCATGCACAACATCTTCAAGCGGCGTCTTGTCATAGAGGTATTCATACCGGTTCCACTCACGGGCCGGGATATGCCAAGCCACAGAATCTTCTACAATCTGGAACTGGGTTAATTCGTCCATAATGGAAACCGCACCAAGGTTCTCCTGCTTGGGTAACTCATAGCGGAAACCAAGCCCATCATTATAGACACGGAAAACGATGTTCATTATGCGCTGTTTGCCTGAAGCTTCCCTCAGTACCGCGCGTAATTCTTTATAATTGTTTCGGATTTCCTTTTTTTCACCCCATGGCTGGACCCAGGTCTCATCAAAACTACTAACCTCTGACGACGTGACCTCAAAGCCACCATCTAGATTAAGGCCGCTCTTGAAACGCAACCCCAATCGGGACTTACCAATCACTGGCTTGCCGTTCTGGGAGACACTGTAAAAAGGAATTTGCTTATCTAACTCAAGGGTAACGGTTAACGTCCCGTCTGGTGAGCTAACCGTCATTGCATCATCTGCGATTGCAGCACGCGTTAAACCAACAAAAATCCAAACAACAGATACAACTGCCCTTAAGCTTGCTTTAAAAATCTTCCATCTCCCCGAGTTCCCAGCCACGCCCATTCTGTTAAGAGGCGAAGTCCCCTACCCTAAGGATGTCACACCCGACAGAACAAGGTGCGACATACGTATTCATTATCTGTGCATAGAGTGAATACGTATGCGGAAAAGGTCTCTTACCTAGTTTGCAGCGGCATGCTTAGCAATGAAATCGCGGTGCTTTGGAAGTTTAGGCACATTACTATCAATGATCAGCTTTAGGTTAGTCATTAACTCAGTGACCTGCGCTTCAGTCAGACCATCTGCCATAGGATGATAGTCATCAGGCATCAAACCTTGGCCAACCATTACTTGTAACCATCCGTTTTCAGTAAACAGCTCATTTCCGTCGCGGAATATCCGCCCTGTTGCCTTAAACAACTCCATTTTATGCGTTAGGCTTTCAGGTACGGCCATATCTCGGCACCTTGCCCAAAAGGCACTATCTGTACGCTCATTCAGATGATAATGCAGAATGATAAAATCCCTTATTTTTTCAAACTCAAATGCTATCTGGCTATTATATTCATCTTCGTTAGCTGTCTCAAAACCAGTAGTAGGAAACATTTGAGCAAGACGTACAATCGATGTTTGAATCAAGTGGATACTGGTACTTTCAAGTGGCTCCATAAAGCCAGATGACAGACCCACTGCAACACAGTTTTTATGCCAAAACTTCTTGCGCCGCCCAGTTTTAAATCTAAGAGCCCGAGGCTCAGCTAACGCGTCACCCTCAAGGTTCTTCATCAGAATACTTGTGGCTTCATCTTCACTCATGAACTCGCTACAAAAAACATGACCGTTCCCGGCTCTGTGTTGCAGAGGAATGCGCCACTGCCACCCGGCACTATGGGCAATTGACTGCGTGTAAGGCCTTAATCTTTCGCCGTTTTCTGCTGGTACTGCAACAGCGCGGTCACATGGTAACCAGTGCGTCCAATCCTCATATTCTACACCAAGCGCTTCCCCCATCAACAAGGA
>JBFOLV010000054.1:0-3212 GCA_040830325.1 Kordiimonas sp.
ATAAATGTGAGGGTACATCACAGGCGACACCCGGATATGTATTTTCGCGCCAAGTACCACCTACAGCGGCAGCTTTCTCATAAATTGCAATCTTTGTATAACCGGCCTGCAGCAGCTTAATGGCCATACACATCCCAGACAAACCTGCACCAATTATGGCTATAGTCGGCTGACCAGACTTCATATGCAACGCCCCCGATACGATTAAAGCATGAAATAATCATATACATTAAATCATCTCATACAACTTTCTGAATATACAAACTACCTCAACGGTCGAGAAATTCGTTTGTAATTTGCTTAAAATACCTTTTCAGTTATGCTTGCATGCAGAAAAGAAGAAGAATTATACGGGCAATTCATGAGTCAGTGGTTTAAAAAAATCACCATTGGACTAACGATTAGTATCTTCACAAGCGGCATTTTTCATGCCTCTGCCGCAGATCATATCGTGCCGAGTGCCGGAAATCATCCCGACAACCAAATTCGTGTGGTAACCGGTGGTTATGAGGCCATCGCTGCAGATAATGAACAGCGTGAAATTTCTGGCCCCCGAACGACTGCTGTAAAAAACTTCCTGCATGCTCAGGGCTTTACCTTTAAAATAGACACCATGCTCTGGAGCCGTGCCTATAACATTATCCATAATAGCAATGATAATATCCTAATATATCCTCTCACCAGAACCAAAGAACGCGAAGCCCACTTTCAGTGGGTAAAGAAAATCGATGAACATCACTTCAATTTGCTCAGCCATGTCAGCGTCAATGCTAACGAACTAACTAAGGCTGATATTATTTCTGGAAAATATTTTGCCGTATGTGAAACAACAACCAGTAACTGCCATATGCTGCTAGATTACGGCTTCCCCGATGAAAATATTTTCCGCATTTCTGGTGTGGAAGTTGACGGGATTGTTATGCGACTAGCGCTTGGTAGAGCAAGTTTCATGATGGAGAATTATGAAATCGTTTCCAACATCGCCAAGCGCATCAAGAGCTTGGAGGGAAAGATTGAAAAGGTTCATAATGTCACTGTCGTTATGGAAGACTATTTGGCTGCCAAAAGTCTTTCACCCAACGTTCATGCTCGCCTGACACAAAATGTTCATTAACCAAACGCCGGGACATCACGTTTTAAGTCTGGTTCATCATGCAAGAAAGTAACTGAGATACTACCACGAATATCGCCTGAACCAGTTTCAGGAATCTCATCCTGTGGTTTTGGATTAAAACCAATTTCTTTCAATCCGAGTAGAAAATTTTCCACATATTCTACCGGCATCTCAAAACTTATGGCCGCCGCCATATTTGAAAACAGCTGATGATTGCTGATCCATCCCTCATTTGCGCTAATCACATCATTTATCTGCGAAAGCGCCTGCTGACGATCAGTCTTTGTAACAATCTCAATGCGTAAAAATTTCATCAACCACAAACCTCAACCAAAGTTAATAAAACCAAACCATAGTTCATCTGGAATGAGTAACTGTCCGCTCAGTACAATACCCCCGAACTTTCGAGGATTAAACAGCGTCTTTTTAGCATGCTATCCTTTCTTTTTGTTAGAGTTTTATAAGGCAAAAAAATGCTACTAAAAGAAGCACAAGAGATATTGAGCCACACTCTTGCGCCCCTATCTTACGATCAGTTTTTTAACGACTTCATAGGGCAAAAACCTCTCGCGCTATTGGGTAACAATCTAAATCAGCGACACCTACTTCTAGGCAATGATCCCAAAAAACTAATATTGGAGGCATACGAAAAATACGCCCCAGCTTTACGGTGTCACATCCACACGCCTACAGCACCACCACCAACAGCCAAAGCTGTCCCTAACGCCAAGGCATTTCACGAACTAATAGGCGAGTATCATAAAAACGACTATACCGTTCGCATCCCCGAGGTAGACAGTATTTCGCCAGAACTAAGCTTGTTCACTCGTGCACTTGAGGTTATTTTTAGAAAACCTGCCGGCGCCATACTGTTTTGGAGCCAAGACAAAGCAAAAGCACCTATCCACTATGACCATCAAGATGTCATTGTCATACAACTAGCGGGTAAAAAACGGTGGCATATCTCAAATGAGCAAGCCCTAATACCTAATAAGTGGCGCCGTATTGGCGACAAACCACAAAACCTTGGACAATATTCTACATATGATGTTGAACTTGGCGATCTCATCTATTTCCCTCGTGGAACATCTCATACAGTTGAGTCCATAGGTGAATCTATTCATGTCGCAATTGAATTTGTACCTACCAGCATTCGCGATGCTATAAACTCGGTTCTCGACAATCTTTCGAATTTTAATCGCCCGCTACGGTTGGGTGCTGGGAGTCGTGCCGATGACATCGCTAACGGCAAAGGCATAGATGTCATTATCCAGCAAATTCAGGATGGTCTCTCTGAGCTGCAAAGCAACTGCCAGTCAAAAGCTTTTGTTCAACAAGCATTAGACCACACCTATGCCCGCATGATTAAAGATTTACCAAAATTAGATCCCCCAAAAACACCTCCGCAAATTAGTGCAACCACAAAGGTTAAACACAAAGCCTCAGCTATTGCGCAAATCATGACCACGGAAGACACTCTGGACTTCACCCAACCCGGTGATCAGTTTTTAATTCACCGCGGGGTAGAAGAAAGTATGCACTTCATAATAAATATGCCAGAGTTCCGCGTATCGGAAATTCCCGGTGGCATTGGTGACGATATTCGCATTGCTTTAACAAGCCGATTGCTAATGACAGGCTTTTTAGAGCTCGCAGAATAACAACGAAACAACTGCCTGCCGGTCATGTATAATTAATTGTTTTTGAGTTTATTGTTATGACAGAGAAACAGTGGCAATTTTGGATCGACCGCGGCGGCACCTTCACTGACATAATCGCACGCCACCCAGATGGAATGCTGAGCAGCCATAAATATCTGTCAGAAAACCCGGAACGCTATAAAGACGCAGCTGTATTTGCCATGCGCGAAATTATGGGCGTAGCAAACGGCGATGATTTTCCGTCAGACAATGTCGCAGCTATCAAAATGGGTACAACAGTTGCTACCAATGCCCTACTAGAACGTGACGGCGAAGCGACATTGCTTCTGGTCAGCAAAGGCTTCAAAGATGCGCTCCTTATTGGGCAGCAACATCGTGCTGATCTTTTTGCTATGTCACCATCACGGCCACAACCACTTTACGATCAAGTCATCGAA
>JBFOLV010000055.1:0-3426 GCA_040830325.1 Kordiimonas sp.
CCTGTAGCGCAGGTTCTTAATGAGCTTGTAGGTATTGAGCGTGGTTACATGACAACTGTGCATGCTTACACGGGTGATCAGCCAGTTCTAGATACTCTTCATAGCGACCCACGCCGCGCGCGGGCTGCGGCACTGAGTATGATTCCTACTTCAACTGGAGCGGCTAAAGCGGTTGGTCTTGTTCTTCCTGAGCTGGATGGCAAACTCGACGGTTCAGCAGTTCGTGTCCCAACACCAAACGTATCACTTGTTGACCTAACGTTTGATGCGGGCCGTGCGACAACAGCCGAAGAAATTAATGAAGCCATTAAAGCTGCTGCTGAAGGTAAGCTTAAAGGTGTTCTTGGTTACGAAGACATGCCTGCGGTTTCTATCGATTTTAATCACAATCCAAATAGTTCAACGTTTGACGCAAGTCAGACCAAGGTGACTGACGGCACATTCGTTCGTATCTTAACTTGGTATGACAATGAGTGGGGCTTCTCAAACCGTATGTCTGACACGGCCGTTAAAATGGCGTCTTTGGGTTAAGGCCTGAATACGACTAATAAATAACAGGGCGGTCTTCGGATCGCCCTTTCTGTATCAGTCTCATTTATCTGGAAACGACGATGTCTTTTAAACGAATTTCTGATCTTGGTGATCTTACCGGTAAGGTAGCAGTGGTACGTGTTGACCTTAATGTGCCAATGCAAGATGGAAAGGTAACGGATGGTACGCGTCTTGAAGCTGTGAAGCCAACAGTTGATGCTGTTGCTGCTGCTGGGGGGCGTTCTGTACTTCTTGCTCACTTTGGTCGTCCAAAGGGGACGGTTGTAGCTGAAATGAGCCTGAAACCGGTTGTACCTGCACTTGCAAAGGTTTTGGGCCGAGATGTTGGTTTTGCAGAGCTGGGTTCCGAGCTCCCTGCTGATGAAGTGGTGGTTATGGAAAATACTCGTTTCTTTGCAGGTGAAGAAACGAATGACCCTAACTTAGCCCAAAAATTTGCAGCTCTTGGTGATGTTTATATCAACGATGCGTTCTCTTGTGCTCACCGCGCCCATGCTTCCACTGAAGCTATTGCAAAGCTGTTGCCTTCAGCAGCTGGTGAAACGATGGGTGCTGAACTTGAGGCACTCGCAAATGCACTCGGCACGCCTAAGAGACCAGTTGTTGCTGTTGTTGGTGGTGCGAAGGTGTCTTCCAAGTTGGCGGTACTCGAAAATCTTGTTGAAAAAGTAGATCATCTAATCATTGGCGGCGGCATGGCAAACACTTTTCTTTATGCGCAGGGGCATGATGTTGGTGCGAGCCTCTGTGAAAATGATTTGAAAGAAACAGCCCTTAAAATTCTAGCGAAGGCTGCCTCATCTAACTGTGCTGTTCATCTTCCGAGCGACGTTGTTGTAGCGCGTGAATTCAAAGCCAATGCTGAGAATGAAACCAAATCTACAAACGCGGTGGCTGATGGCGAGATGATTTTGGATGCCGGTGCAGATACGGTTGAGACACTTGCTGCCGTGTTGAAAGAGTGCAAAACGCTTGTTTGGAATGGCCCAATGGGTGCGTTTGAGATGGAACCTTTTGACGCAGCGACAGTTGGGCTTGCAAATGCGGCGGCTGATTTATCAGATGCTGGTGCTCTGCTAACGGTTGCCGGTGGTGGTGATACAGTTGCGGCACTAGCGCATGCTGGTGTCAAAGATAGTTTTACACATATCTCAACAGCTGGCGGAGCGTTTTTAGAGTGGATGGAAGGTAAAACCCTACCTGGTGTTGCTGCATTAGAAAGCTAACAAAAATTATCAGAGCTGGCTCTTGAGAGCTGGCTCTGTTGGTCTGTTGTTGTCAGCCAATTTGGTTAAACGGAATATTTCTTCAATCAAATACTGCTGATTAATCGGCTTGGCTATGAAGCCGTCAAACGCACCATCAAGACACCTGTTTCGAGTTGTGCTGTCATCTTGTGTTGATGTCGCCATGATTGGGATATTTTTGAATTTCGTATCTAAGCCTCTTATTTCTCTGGATGCCTGAAAACCGTCTTTCTGAGGCAGGTGTAAGTCCATAATAATCAGAGAAATAGATGGCAGATGAGGATAGATTAGGCGGTCTTTTACAAACTGGATTGCTGTTTGGGCATTGTTGCATACATCAACGTGATGTCCTGATTTTTCCAAAATACTGCGGAATAAAACTTGGGTTACTGGCTCATGTTCTACAAGCAGGATGTTCTGGCTTTCCTGTTCACGTAAAGACAGGTCAGCGAAATCAAACTCCATGTCTGGCTGGGCTTTGTGTACTTTGACTGTGAAAATAACAGAAGTTCCAACCCCTTTTTGAGATTCAATAGATATGTTGCCATTCAGAAGGTCAGCAAAATCTTTACAGATGGTTAGCCCCAAGCCTGCGCCTTTTTGTGTTCTGACCAAAGGCTCGTCTGATCTATAAAAACGCTCGAACACTAGGGGAAGGTCACGCTCAGATATGCCAATTCCCGTATCCACAACACTTATCTGCAGGTTGATTTCACTGCTGCTGTGGGGAAGAGGTTCAATAACAATGTTAATGCCACCTTCTTCTGTATACTGTATCGCATTACCTACTAAGTTGACCAAAATCTGTCTGAAAATTCTCGCGTCGCTGTCTAACCAGATTGGATCGCTTTCGCTTGTGGTTACTTTAATTGACAGGCCTTTGTCTCTAACACGCGGCAACTGAGAATCTATAATTTCCTGCACTACAGTATTCAGGCAGAATGGATGTGGCTGAGGTGTAATCGTACCGGCTTCAAGGCGATTGATTTCTAGTAAGTCATTCACCAAGTACGAAAGTGTTCGTGCTGAAGTTTCCATCGTACGAAGATACAAACTCGCGTCACTATCAAGCTTGGTATCCTTAAGCAGCTCCAAGAAACCCAGTATAGTCGTTAACGGCGTTTGTATTTCATGGCTCATGTGACTTAGGAAGTGATTTTTAGCAGCGTTTGCTTGCCCTGCCAGCTCAATTGCTTGCTCTAGGTCAACTCTGTTCCGGTCGATACGCGCGGCCATCTGGTCAAACGATGCCGCTATTTCAGCGAATTCATCTTGTCCCGCTAAGTTGGCACGTACGCCTTTTTCATTGCGAGCTAAACGGGCAGAGGCCTGTAAGAGCGGCGTTATACGACGCTCTAGGTGCTGGCGGAGAAAAGCTATGGCCAAAATTGAGACAATTAGAAGGAATGTCGCTAACAATTCAGAGGGGTAGGCAGCGATAGTGATGATAGAGTTGGCAAGTAATCTATAGTCGCGAACAACTACGAGGTACCAAGTGGTGTCGACACCATTCCTCGTAAATGTAAGGGGGGCATATCCAATCAAATACCCCTCGGCCGTATCGGACTTAGTGACAATGATTTCTTCAAGGTTGGCGCTAGTGGAAAGTAGCGTTTCGTCAATGCCG
>JBFOLV010000056.1:0-5158 GCA_040830325.1 Kordiimonas sp.
AAAGAAAGCACATTTGGTAAAGTGCTGGATAAATACGGTGATAGCGACCTAGTTAAAGGACCAATGGCACAGCGTGGTGAGTTGCCAATTGGTGTTGCGGAGCGTTTGGTTACACTTGTTTCTGAACAAATGCGTGATCACATTATGATGAACCACGAAGTTTCAGAATCTGTAGCAAGTGATCTTCTGATAAGTAGCCGCGAGAAAGCGACAGTTTCACTTGTGGAAGGTGAAGCACGTTCAACTGTTGAAGAACTTGTGAGCCAGCTTCATGAAAATGGTAGACTAACGCCAACATTAATGCTGCGCGCTTTATGTATGGGGGACACAACATTCTTCGAAGTTGCGTTGGCAAAGAAAGTTGGTATCCCAGTGCTGAATGCATATGCGCTTGTACATGACAAGGGTGACCTTGGTCTCAAAAAGCTTTTTGTAGCCGCTAAAATGCCACCTCAGTTTTTGGGTATTGCGCGAGCAGCGCTGGATGTGGCCGACGAGATGGTTCAAACGGGCGGTGATGACCCTGAAATGTTCAAGCAGTTGATGATTGAGCGCGTATTGACCGCTGTTGAGGACGATGTGGATACTGAGAATTTAGATTATCTAATTGGAAAGCTGCACACTGTTGAAAATGAAGCTGTTCCTTCGGCCTGAATAGAGAATATTTAATGTAAAAAGAGGCCTTTTATGGCCTCTTTTTTTATTTAGCCAGGTCCCCTAGCGTTTGCTTAAGGATGTCCAGGCCTGTTGTGTATTTTTTCCATCTGTCTATTGATCCAGAATAGAGTGGCTGCCGCACTTGAACTGAACTAGCTGTCGAAACAGGTGCCTTGTTTTCATGGAAACGCATGCAGGCTTCATCCCAGCCTAAATCACAAAATTTGAGTAGATTTCGTGTTTGATTTTCTTGATCAAACACAATGTCTTCATAGTGTATTTCCATAAATTGATTGGCTGGTAGATGCTCTCTCCAATATGCCATCAGGTCGTCATAACCTTTGTAGAAATTGGCAGTGCTTTCTAGGTCATACGTGTAGTTGTAATATGAATACTGTGTGGAAAATAATTGGCGGTAATTACTAATGCAGCTGTCCATAGCTCCTCTGCGTAGAGCCACAATTCGAGCGTTTGGTAGCGCCTTGCATATGAGGCCTGCATAGAAAAAATTGAGTGGCATTTTGTCTGTAAATCGCTTGGCACCGCGGGCTAAGGCTTTGGTGCTATTCATATAATGGTGTCCGATATCGGGAAGAGACGCTGCCGGTACTGAGGAGAGGGTTTCAGCGTCCAATACCAAGTTATCTTTGGTGTTCGCAGCGCCTTTTACGATTGCTGCAAAAACATTCAATTCCCCCGCGGCAATTACGTCAGGATGGGAAGAGAGAATACGGTCCACAAGAGTTGTACCTGTGCGAGGTAATCCCACGACAAAAATTGGGGCACCATCACTTGTGTTGTTGTCGTCTATTGCCTCGATGTTGGCCGTTGTTTTTGCAGCCTCAAAGGTAGCGCTCTGTGCAGAGAGATCGACAGGGAAACGTTCTTTATTCATTGCTTTTGCGCGGTTTAGCCAATCAAGACTTAGGTCGTGTTCACCTAAATCTTCATATGTTTTTGCAATGGCGTGACCTATGTGGAGCGTAGCATCTGGGTCCGAACTGTTTTTGGTGAAATACTCCTTCAGAGTATCTAATTTGTTGTTTTCGTTCGTTTGTTTTTCAAGAGCAACTATCCCTGAATATGCTTTACTGAAATCAGGATCCCTTTCAAGAGTAGCTAAATAGGCTTCTTTAGCTTCATTAAAGCGACCAGAAAATTGAAGGGAGGAACCGAGGTTATAGTGAAAATTTGCCGGTTTATCGTTGAATTCAATCGCTTTTTTAAAGAAAGGTATAGCGCGCTCATGAAAACCCGCACGTGTAAATACTACGGCGATAGTGTCTGCTGTTAAGGGTTCGTGGATTTCTAGCTCCGCAGCCTTTTCTGCTGCTATTCTTGCTTCATTTTGACGGCCAAGAACTGATAGTAGTTGAGCGTAAGTTGCCCAATAGGACGCATTCGAACCATCAAGGGTAGTCGCTCGAATGTATAATTCTTCTGCTTTAACAAAGTTTCGATGCTCGAACGCGATAATTCCAAGCGCATGGTACGGTCTTGGATCGTTTACGTTCTGTCGAATCATATCAAGACAGATGGTGTGGGCTTCAAGGTATTGTTTGGCCCCGATTTTTTTTAAAACGTCAATCAAAAAAAGCTCTTTTCAGCTGTTAGGTTCGCACTTTTATACATAGTTATGCTTTTTTAGGCAGTGGTGCGGCATTTAAGCAATAAATTTCTACGAAAATGAATTGTAAAACTTAAGTAAGTAGAAAAAGCAGTTGGTATATATGAGAGGTTTAGGGCACCTTCGGTGTTGGATGAGACGCTGGCTAGGCGACTCACCCCGGATGACGGGCCAAAACGATTGGTACCCGGCCGAAATCTGAGACAGATGATCCTGCAGGGGTGGCTGGCAGGATCTTGGGAGAGTTAAATGAAACTACCTTTAAATCACAAGAACGTTCTGCGAACGTCTGCAAGTGCAGCGGTGATTGGTTTGATGGCAACCAATGTGGGGGGCATTGCAGTTGCGCAAGAAGCTCAAGAGGCTGACGATTTCAGTACTTTTGATGAGATTATTGTAACAGCGACCCGCCGCGCTGGTACTGTCCAGGATGTTCCAATCAACATCGCAGCAACCAGTGGCGCTCAAATTGAAGAGCAGGGCTTTAAGAACATTTCAGATGTTTTGGCTTATGTGCCAGGTATCAATGTTGTTAACCGTGGTGGCCGTATGGGTAATCGCATCATTGTTCGTGGTTTGAATGCAAACCCACTTGGACAGGGCGGTTCTAACGGTAATACTGGTGGTACAGTTGCCAGTTACCTTGGTGAGATTCCTCTTCAGATCGACTTGAAGCTTAATGACCTAGAGCGTGTTGAAACCCTCTTGGGCCCACAAGGTACGCTGTATGGTGCAGGTACACTTGGCGGTGCTATTCGTTACATCCCAAACAAGCCTGATTTTGAAGGTACAATGTTTGAGGTTCGTGGCGAAGCTTATCTAACAGCTGAAGGCGACGGCGTTAGCCATGACACTGGCATGACGATTAACGTGCCATTCTCTGAAACATTCGCTATTCGCGGTAATATAGATTACGCGATCGACAAAGGTTACATCGACTATAACCATGTCGTAGCGAACCCAGGTGTTTCTGACCCGAATGCACCACTTTCTGACAGTGCAAACTTCTCGCCTGTTAAAGATGCTAACGGTCAGGATTCTATTTCAGGACGTATTGCTGCACGCTGGCAGCCTGTTGATGCTTTTGACGCGACACTCACTTATTATTTCCAAAATAATGATAACGAGGGCCGCCCAACAAGTGGACACCTTGGCGAGCGTAGAACAGAGCGTTATGTTTCTCCGAGCCGTGTGCTAGAGCCTGATGAGCAAAATAACCAAATGCTTGCTCTTGAAATTACAGCTGACCTTGGCTTCGCTGAACTTACATCAGCGTCAGGTTACGGTAAATTTAACAGCCGCGGTCAACGTGATCAAACTGACCTTTTGATTGGTTTGGAGTACTCTTATGAGACATTCCCAACGTTTACCGCGCTGACTGACGAGCAATTCCAGAATAAGTTCTTCAACCAAGAAGTACGTTTGGTCTCTACAAATGATTCTGACTTTAGCTGGATCATTGGTGGATATTATAACAACTTGCAAACCCAGAGTAATTCTTCTGAATTTACACCAGGTTATGCGGCGTTTGCAGGCTTTGACCGTCCTGACGACCTAGAATACTTCTCAGAAACCAATCAAAAATTGGTTGAGAAAGCAATTTTTGGTGAGTTGGCATACCAAATTACGGATGCATGGCAGGTAACAGTTGGTGGTCGTTATTACGATTACGACTTTGAAACTTCCAACATTCCTGCTGCTTTCCCATTATTTGATCCTTCTTTTGTTGCAGGTACATTGGATCAGTTGAAGGATAAGCCATTTGATCCTGAACTAGGTCAAGCGAAGACAGGTACGCTTTTCAAGTTCAACACATCTTATAAGCTCACTGAAGACTTGATGGTTTATGCAACTGTTAGTCAGGGTTTCCGAATTGGTGGTTCAAACGGCATTGCAGAATGTACAGATTTTGACCCTGATAAAACACAGGGATCTTGTGCATTGAAACCAGGGCAGCAGTTTGGTCCAAACCCTGGTGATGTTGCTGAGTTTGACGAGCGGGCATTTGGTCCGGACAAAACGACTAACTATGAGCTAGGCTTTAAGTCTACGCTTGCTGATGGTGCGGCAACATTTAATGCGGCATTGTTTGTTGTGAAATGGACTGATCCGCAGTTGGCTTCTGCTACTGTGAATGCAAGTATTCCAATCACGATTAACGCATCTGGTGCTGAGTCTAAAGGTATTGAGACTAGCTTTAGCTGGCGCGTGACTGACCAGTTCAATTTGCGCGGTGCATTTAGCTATACTAAGTCTGAGCTAACGGCTGATGTTCCATCTCTTATTCGCTCTATCACGCCTCCGGGCTTTGGTACTGTGTTTATTGATGGTGAAGATGGGGACCGTCTACCAGGCTCTCCTGAGACACAGTTCTCTATCTTTGCGAACTATGATCAGCCGCTCGATAACGGAAATTCTCTACATTATAACTTGAGCTTATCAGCACAAAGTAATGTGCTTTCAAGTACTGGTGCTAAAGGCTCACGCCGTACACTTAAAGGTTACAGCGTAGCGAATGCTTCTGTTGTTTATGATGCTGAAGAATGGTCAATAACTGCGTATGTTGACAATATCTTTAACAAGTATGCAGAAACAGGCGTTCAGAGCTCACGTTTGCGGAACCAAACTGTACTTGGACACTCAGTACGTCCATATCAGGTGAACTTGCTGAGACCTCGTCAGATGGGTATTCGTGCAACTTTCCGCTTCGAATAAGCGCAACGAATTATCATTTATCGGTAATGAAAGGGGCTCTTCGGGGCCCCTTTTTATTGGGATAGATATCTAGGTAGCCAAAGGGCGATGTCCGGCCATATAAGCAAGGCAATTAGTCCAGCTATTTGTAAGATTACAAAAGGAGTAACACCTCTATAA
>JBFOLV010000057.1:0-4834 GCA_040830325.1 Kordiimonas sp.
TGCCAAGGGAATGATTCATTCATTGGCGCCCCAGACTTCAACTGCGCGACACCACCGCAGAGTGCAAAGAAGGATGACACCAAGTTTATCTATAAAGTAGGGGCTCAGTATTTCCTTACGGAAGATATTAACGCCTATGCTTTCTATTCAACAGGATACAAAGGCCGTGGCTTTAGCCTTGAGTTTGGTTTTAATCCTGCGCGTCTTGCAAGCGGTGAAGAACCAATTGCGGGTGAAGAATCTAAATCAATCGAAGTTGGTATCAAAGGATCGGCTTTTGATAACCGCATGCAGTTTAACGCTGTCTACTATAACACCACGATTGATGGCTTACAGCAGTCGCTCCGTGATTTGAACACGATTGCAAATGTGCTTGGTTCAGTTGCGAAAACGAAGACCAAAGGTTTTGAACTTGGTTTGACGGCACTGGTGACGGACGAGTTCTCCTTCAGTGTGAACTATGGCTACAATGATGCCTATTATGCAGATTTCACAAATGCGAACTGTTATTTGGGTCAAACCGAAGCTCAGGGCTGTATTGGTAATTTGCATGACCGCACAGGGGATTCACTAGAGGCCTCTCCTAAGCACCGTGTTATTGGTTCTGCGCGTTATGAAAGCCAAGGTGATGGACTGCGTCCATTCGCTCAGGCAAATGTTCGCTGGCAGTCTGAAGCGAACTATTCTTCAAACGGAGACCCTGATGCCATTCAGGATGCGTACGGCATTGTGGATATCAGTGCTGGTTTCTCTTCAGAAGACGATAGCTATACCGTTAGCCTGTTTGCAAAGAACCTTTTCGACAAGAAGTTTGTACAAGGCCTTGATGTGAACGGCCCTGATATGGGCGGCGTGTTACTTCACTATCTGCCACGCGACTTCAACCGCTACTTCGGAATGTCGTTCGACTATCGTTTCTAAGTAACTTGAACTCTCAGGAACTGACCAGAGGTGCCTCGGTACCTCTGGTTTTTTTGTGCCTTAAAGCTTGAAAGAAACAGACAGGCCAAAATACCGGTGGAAGTCACGAGGGAGAGTGTGCACCAAGACCCCTCCGCCGTCTGCACTATTGGCGCTAACACCTGCTACATATTTTTGATTGGTTATATTCTTGGCGAACAGGGACACTTTGGTGCTTTCACCGTGGGTGAAAACGCCAAGCGAGGCATCGATAATGCTGTATCCTCTTTGCCAACTCTGAGGGTCAGCGTCGTCTGACAGAAAAACACCACTTTGTGCTCGCATGCTGGTTTGCAAAAAGCCAAATAGGTTTGATGCCATTTGGCGCTCATAGCGGATGTTAAATACGGCTTTCCATTTGGGGGCATTTTCTAGCACATGCCCTGTTAGGTCTTGCGCGCCGTTTACGCATCCTTGCTCAGGCGTTTGGCCCAGATAACAAAGCCCAAGCGGGAATTCTGCAAAGACAGCTCGGTTATAGGCTATGCCGCCACTAAGATTGAGACCCTCGGTAGGTAAAGCCATGAAGCTGAGTTCAACACCTTTAACAGTAGTTTTGGGGACAGTGCCCAGGATGTTGGCAATAGTGTTGAGGTCTCGCAGGCCAAGCTGCAAATCTGAAACCCTATTGTAATAGCCTGTAATGTCGAGCTGAAAGCGGCGGTCAAAATATATGCCCTTCAAGCCGATTTCATAACTGTCGGTGATTTCTGGTGCTACTGGTTCATCTGTTACGAATTTGACAGGGTCAAAACCAAACTCCACACCGAAACCGCGCCCTTTATAGCCGCGCCCATAAGATACATAGAGATTGGCTTGCTCGTTAACCGCATACTGTACCCCTGCGCGACCAACGAGGATTGCATCTGTTTCAGAGTTGGAAACCGTGGGCGTTGTATAGTCAAAAACCAAACTGCCATCAGCAGCAAGGTCTCTACCACCACGCATAGCAGTTGCGGAAACAGTATCAAACAGGAAACGGGCTCCTCCAAACAGGGTAAGCCTGCTTGTTGGGCGGAAATTGAAATGACCAAATAGGGCTGCATTTTCTTGCCTAATAGTTGAATCAACAAAGACAATTTCATCAATGTTTATATTCACCCAGTTGCGGTCGGTATATTCGAGAGCGTCTGTATTGCTATTGAAATAATAGAGACCCAACAAATAGTCGAAGCGTTCGTTTTGCGGCGATGTAAGCCTTAGTTCCTGCGTAAACCAATTCGCATCTCGGTTTGATTGTTGTTCACGGTGAAAATTCACCGGAAGCAGGTCATTGTCCCATCCATTTCTAGAGGTCCAAACCCTGTATGCTGAAATACTGGTTAGAGTATGTGCGCCTACAGAAAAGTTTGCTTCAAGCGATATGCCGTAATTGGTGGAATCTTGGCGAGGGTCGCGGTTGTGAGCGATCTGGTCTGATGTATCTGAGATCGGGATGCCTAAAATATCTTTGGTTAGCCCTGCAGGACGCTCGTCACGAACGAAAGATGGGTCAACGGTCAGCCCGAGTATATCTGAGCGGGTTATTCTGGCGCAGCATTCAGTATCTTGGCTAGAGTAATCAGCGGATAGAAGGAAATCATGCCCTTTATCAGTGAGCAAGCTTAATTTGGTACGTACGCCGTATGCATTCACGCCGTTTACAGTATTACCAGTGATTACATTCTCTGCATTGCCGTCCCACAAGCTAACATACCCACTTAATCGGAAGGCAAGCTTGTTTGTGATAGGTCCGGTTAAGCCAAGACGTAGGCCGTATTCTTCATCGGAAGTGATGCGCCCATCAATGTATCCCAGCTCATCCTTGTGGTTTGGTTTCTGTGTCACAATATTCAGCAGGCCTGCAGATGCATTTTTGCCAAATAGGGTGCCTTGCGGGCCATTAAGTATTTCTATGCGCTCAATATCCTGTAACTCGTTGAGCATAGCACCGCCTCTTGCCATAACGACCCCATCGATCATGGTCGCAACACTAGGTTCAACGCCCGCGCCTAGAACCTGTGTGCCCATACCGCGAATACGGAAAGTCGATTGGTCGTACCCTCTGCGCTGCGTAAAAGTTACGGTGGGTAATGCGAAAGAAAGCTCTTCCAGACGGGTTAGATGAATGTCCTTTAAAACTATATTCGGAATTACCTGAAAATGAACTGGAACATCTTTCTGGTTTTGTGGTCGGCGCAAAGCTGTGACGACTACATCCTCCAAATATATTTCACCGTCCGGTGCTTCGTTAGTAGAGGGTATGGCTTCTGGTTCACTGACGGCAACAGTTCTTTGTTCAATCGCCGCATACGGGCGATAAATTTTGTGGCCAAGCTGGCTATAGGATTGCAGATCATGCCCGACTACAATTGTACGGTCATCAATTACAGCGAAACTAAGCTCTATGTTCTCTAATAAGCGTTGGAGTGCGATATATGAGCGAAAGCGTCCCTTAATAGGATGCGAAGTGATAGCCGATAAGTCTGAGGTTTGGGCGGAAACCTGTACGCCACTTTGTTCAGAAAATACGAGCAATGCCTGCTCAAGCGGCAAGGCTGTAATATCAAAGTTCTTTCGTTTGCTTATGGTATCGGCGGCAGAAAGCATCTCTGGTGAAAGCCAAAGTAATAAGCAGATTGGAATGAACCGTGTTCCTAGAATTGCTCCCACCCCCGGAAATGACATTCCTGCCAATTTATCCAACGTATAATGCCGTAGATCATCGGTATATTTTTTGTGTTACTCCCTGCGCTGATGATAACGTTTTCAACGGTTTGATCAAGGATAAGCTGAGTTGAGTAAAGCTAAAGTGAGCCTTGGTTGCTGCAGTTTATCGGGATGGTTTACCCGAAGCGTATTTTCTCTTAAAAATATATGATTATTTCAGCAGTACAATGTCACTTGCTCGGCTGTCATCTCGTGTGAAAAGGATGTCTTTTCCGTTGGCGGAAAGTTCAAACGTGAAACCGACATGTGGCATGTCGTGCAGTAACTCGGGCTCTTGTGTCTGCCAGTCATAGAAAAAAATCTGAGCACGCCCGATTTGATTGTTTAGGTAGTAAACGCCTTCTCTTCTCAGTGTCCATTGCTGCATTGGCCCTGTAATCATGTGAGGAATAACGAGTGTCTCATCTCCTGTTTTGGGATCAACTTGCCACAAGCCATCTTTGTAATATTTGGTAACATAGAGATCGCCGTTTTCATTGTAACGTGCTGAAAAACCACCTTTCTGGGTGACTTGATCAGGTGTGCCACCCGCGGTGGGTATGCGCCATATTTGCCATTCGCCATTATGATCAGATGTGAAAATGACGGATTTGCCATCATTGGAAAAGGATGGATTTCGAGCCATCATACCTACAGGCGATAGCACCCTGTGAGTGCCGCTCGTAGTATCCAGCACATAAATGCGGTCATCATAGGCATCAAAGGTAATAAGTTCTCCTGCACTGTCCCAGTCAAATACATGTATTTGTAAGTCGCCATTTAGATGGGAGAGTTGGCGCGCATTTCGGCCTTCAGGGTCACTTGCCCAAATTTCCTGCTCACCTGTCCGGTCTGAAAGAAAAGTGAGGATGTCACCATTTGGCGTTACACGTGGTTGCCAATCCGAACGGGTGGAAGAAACAAGAGCGTCTGTTTTCGTATTGTAAAGTGAGTTAATACCACTGCCAAGAGGAACGCGGTAGATGTTGGTGTCCCAACTTCGTTCTGTAGCGATCATCTGTTGTTTATTCTGAACGCCGCGATAGCTGAAAAGTCCTTTTGATTGGCTGAAAATGATCGAAGCTTTACCTGTTTCAGTGTTTAGGGTTTCAAGTTTGCGCTGAGACGGTTCTGGAGCGTAGACAATGGATTTATTGTCGGCTGTCCATGTGACATCAAAAAACCA
>JBFOLV010000058.1:0-4187 GCA_040830325.1 Kordiimonas sp.
CTATATTGGCTGACAGCAGCGTCTAAGTCAGGCACCGCGATAGCTACATGATTTAAGTTTCCAATCATTACTCACCCTTATCCAAATTCAATTTCTTCTTGCCGCGTAATCAAAGTCGCCACCCCAGGGTTTTTACCATTGGTTTTACGGCAAAACCGACGTACGGCTATACGACAAACTTCCTCAACATCTTTATCAGATAATCTCGTATGAGGTGCCATACGGTCGATAGCCCCTTCCACCTCAGCTAACACTTCATCATAAAATAGTTCGGGATCACGACTTGGTAAACCGAGCAAAGCCATGGTTGGTTCAACTGCAAGCTGGCCTTGGTCATCAAAAATAACGCTAACCGTTACAAAACCACTCACACTCGATCGACGACGTTCTGTAATCGCCAAATCATCAATATCCACAATCACTTTACCATCAAGCGCCAAGCGACCTACAGGCACCTCATCGATCTTTTTAAGTCCTTTCGATGTGATCTCAATAATATCACCGTTCGCCGGAACAAGTGTGTGCTCAATACCTTGGGACTTCGCAAATTCAGCATGTTTCATCAAATGCCGGGCTTCACCGTGGACCGGAATAACCATCTTTGGTTTGGTCCATTCAAACATTAGTGCGAGTTCTGGCTGTCCAGGATGACCAGATACATGAATATCTTCATCCTTTTCGGTTACTACATTGATCTTCTTCTGCGCGAGCGTATTAAACAAATGCCCGAGAGTTAGATCATTACCTGGAATGATTTTGGAAGAAAATAAAACATTGTCGCCCGGGCTTAGCTGAACATTTTTATGTTCTCCTCGCGCGATCCTACCCATTGCTGCTCTAGGCTCACCTTGGCAGCCGGTACACGCAATCAAGATTTTATCCCGTGGAATATCACCAATGTGTTCTTCATCGACAATCGGAGGCAAATCTTGCAAATAACCCGTAGCTTTCCCAGCATTCAGCACGCGCTGCATAGACCGCCCAAGCAAAGCAAGGCTTCGTCCTGTGGCTTTCGCTACTTCGCCGATAGTATCTAAGCGCGCCACGTTTGAAGCAAACGTCGTAATAATCACACGGTTGTCCATATTCTGAACAACTCGAATAAGATTCTCGCGGACCATTGCTTCAGATCCGCTTTCATTCGGATTGAAAACATTGGTGGAATCACCAATAAGCGCCAGAACCCCCTCTTTACCAAGCTGTGTTAAAGCACTTGATGGGCAGATAGGGCCAATAAGTGGTTTTTCATCCAGCTTCCAATCGCCTGTATGAAAGAGTGTACCCTTTTCTGTTTCAATCGCTAAGCCATGCCCTTCCGCGATAGAATGAGCAAGAGGGATATAGCGTGTAGAAAATGGGCCTGTGACGATTGTTTCATGTGGCTCAACCACATGTAATACAACTTCATCCTCAATACCCGCTTCACTTAGTTTACCCCTAATGAGTTCAGCTGTAAAAGCTGTCGCGTAAATGGGGCATCTCAAACGTGGCCATAAATGGGCAATAGCACCAATGTGGTCTTCGTGGCCGTGTGTAATCATCATGCCAACCAAGCGATCGCGTTCTTCCTCTATAAAACCTGGATCAGGGAAAATTAGATCAACACCAGGTGTATAATCATCAGCAAATGTCATGCCGCAATCAACCATCAACCAATGGCCTTTGTGGCCATATAGATTGAGGTTCATTCCTATTTCACCAGAACCACCAAGAGGTAAGAATAGAAGGCGGTTATCTTTTTTACGCATGTATGCCATAGGCGATTACTTATTCCGCTCGTATATAAGGCGTAGGCCTTCCAAGGTTAGTTCATCACTAACTGTATCGATTGCATCTGTCCGGTCAGCGAAAATAGGTGCTAAACCTCCGGTTGCTATAACTTTCAGCTCATCTGAATGCTCTTTCTTTAGACGAGCAATAAGCCCTTCGATCATCCCGAGATACCCCCAAAAAACGCCAAACTGCATGGCTTCTAGCGTTGACTTGCCGGTCACCCGGTCATCATCAGGGGCTGCAACCGCTATACGGGGAAGTTTTGCTGCCGCTTGATGGAGAGCAGATAATGACAAGTTTATGCCGGGGCAAATCAAACCACCCAGATAAGCACCATCCGCGCCTACAACATCAAAATTTGTCGCTGTGCCAAAGTCAACGACCACAAGCGGTCCGCCATATCTAGCGTCCGCAGCAACAGCGTTAACTAGTCGATCAGCGCCAACTTCATTCGGGTTTGTAACGCGGACATCGATACCGAGATCAACGGAAGCGCTTCCAATAATTTGAGGCTCACATTTGAAGTATTTTCTACAAAGTTCAGTTAGCGGACGATCAACTTGCGGTACGACACTGGCTATAATCGCGCCGTCTACATCTTCAGGTTTCCTGCCATGCAGAGACATCAGGTGGCTAATCCATACCATATACTCTTCGACAGTTCTCTGATCTGCCGTCGAAAGGCGCCAATGCTCTTTTATTTCCTCGCCTTCAATAAGAGCGAAAACAGTATTTGTATTGCCTGCATCAATTGTCAGCAGCATACGCCAAACCCTTTATCTTCAATTCGTATCGTACCTAGTGATTACTAGGGAAAACATCTGCGACATATATAGTCTTTTCAGAACCATCGTCCAAAATGACATTTACGGCACCTTGATCATTTAAATCAGAAAGTGTCCCTGTAAAGCTTTCCTTTGCTGTCCGCACTAAGCGTTTCTTCCCAAAACCCCATGCGCATGAGAGCCATTCTTTACGAATGGGTTCAAACTGTCCAAGTTTCCATGTGTCAAGCCGCTGTTTCAAACTATCAGCTAATATAGCTAAAGCAGTTTTCACCTCTACATGTTTGTTCGTCGCTTCAGCTAAACTTGTTGCTTCAAATACCGCCTCATCTGGATAGTGTAGTAGATTTAGCCCAATTCCAATTACCAAATAGTCAATTGAACTGCTGGTAGCACTGCTTTCAATCAGAATACCAGATGCCTTTTTTTCATTTAAAAGAACATCGTTTGGCCACTTGCACTTAGCCACGGCAGGGTCAACACCAAGTTTCACAAAGGTATCCCGGACAGCAAGAGATACGATAAAAGGAAGAGGAGCAATCTCAGATGGTCGAATTTGTGGCGCAAACAACAAACTACAATAGAGATTACCGGGTTTCGAGGTCCAGTTGCGCCCATGGCGTCCCCGGCCTGCACCCTGCTCTCCTGCAACTATCCAGAGAGGACCACGTTCCCCGCTAGTGGCGAGCTCCATTGCATAAGCGTTGGTGCTATCCAAATTTGAATAAAAGTGAGCCCCGACACCATGTGGCATCGAGGCTCCCCAATCAACATAATCTTTTCTGGTCACTAGAAAAGTAGAGCCTTAGCAGCCCAGCTTGCTGCACCAATGAGTGGCGCAATAAGCACGATATAGCTAAGCGGAGAATTCACGAGGGCTGACAGACCAACCACAAAGGAAACAGCACGTCCGTGCCCACCATCAAAGCTTGCCGCAGGTTCTTCAAAGAACATTATTTTGATAACACGTAGATAATAGTACGCGCTCACAACACTAGCGAGTAGACCAATCAATGCAAGCGGCCACAGACCAGCTTGTACCGCAGCTAGGAAGACATACCATTTACCGAAGAAGCCGGCGAGCAATGGAATACCTGCTAAAGAGAACATCAAAGTTGCAATAGCTACTGCCATAGGAAGGTTATTACGAGATAGGCCAGCAAGGTCTGACAGGTTCTCAACAACACCTTCAGAACGGCGCAGCGTCAGAAGTGCTGCAAATGTTCCAAGTGTCATAGACATATAAACAGCGATATAAATCAACAGCGCTTCGATACCCTGCTGCGTACCAGCAGCCAAACCAACAAGTGCATACCCAATATGTCCAATAGAGGAATACGCAAGTAGGCGTTTTATGTTTGTTTGAACAAGCGCAATAAAAGCACCAACAAGCATAGAAGCAATAGAGATAAAGATAATTACCTGTTGCCATTCATGGATAAGATTCGGGAACGCCGTTACAAGAACACGCACAAACAATGCAAGAGCAGCAACTTTAGGAGCACCAGCAAAGAATGCAGTTACTGGCGTTGGAGAACCCTCATAAACATCTGGCGTCCACATGTGGAAGGGTACGGCGGAAACCTTAAAGGCAAGACCTGCCATCATGAATACCATACCAATTGTTAC
>JBFOLV010000059.1:0-9524 GCA_040830325.1 Kordiimonas sp.
ATCCTTAAAGAATATAAATTAACAGGCATAAGCGTCGCCATTGTAGATGACTATAAAATCATCCACGCAGAAGCAGCTGGCCTCAAAGAATTCGGTACAGACAATAAAATCGATACCGGGACAGCATTCTCTACCGCTTCGGTCTCCAAGGCAATTACAGGTATTATTGCCGCCATGCTTGCGGAAGAAGGTGTTCTTGATTTGGATGCCCCTGTAAGCATGTACCTGAAACGGTGGCACCTATCTGCGTCAGAGTTCACTGAAAAAAGACCTATCACCATACGGCACCTGCTAACGCACACAGCAGGCACTTCCCAGAGCGGCTTTGCTGACTTTTACCCCGGTGACGATATACCAACCATCCTTGAAAGCCTCAACGGAATCAAACTGCCAAATTATGACAAACCAATTGAGGTAATGTGGTCACCCCAAACTCGCTTCAAATATAGTGGGGGCGGCTTTGTAATAGCCCAAGTGGCAATGGAAGACGCAACAGGTAAAACACTCGCGCAACTAGCGCAGGAAATGTTGTTTCAGCCCCTTGGCATGAAAAACTCATCCATGGAACAAGTTGGGCACCCTGATTTTCCCAAGAATGTCGCAAAAGCACATAATTTCGAACAAAAACTCATTGGCCCGGGAGGCATATTGATAAACCCACAAATTGCCGCAGGTGGCCTTTGGAGTAGCGCGGTTGATATGGCTAAGCTTGTCATTGATATACAAAAGGCTTTGGCAGGAAAACCATCTACTGTTGTTTCCCCGTGGGTCGCAAATGAAACAACTCGTTTGCAAACGCTTCACAAAGCTGGCGGCTGGAGCTTGGGATGGGCACGCAACCAAGCGGAAGGCAACATCGATTGGTTTTCCCACCTAGGATACAACACTGGCATTGGCGGTGCGGTGCTGGGTTCAATGAACGGCGGAAAAGCTATTATCGCCTTTGGTAATGGTGTGCACCGTGTTCGGGTACCTGCAATTGACGCGGTTATTAAAGATTCCATCAATGTATTAGGCTGGAAGAAAACGATCGCTGCCAGCCCCAAAAAGCCAACTGATGAAATGATACAAAACATGGTCGGCACATACCAAAACCTTAATCAAGGGTATTGGTCTCCGTTCCATGAAGTTATAAGCATCAAAGAAACAGAAAATGGTCTGGTACTACAAAACTCAATCGGTAGGCGCCCGTCAAAAGAACTTATCTATGTTGGTGACGGCAAATTTAGAATCGACCAATTTTCAAACGCTGAAATCAGTTTACAAATCAATCCCGTTGATAACTTACACCATCTAGCCTTTACACGTGGCACTTCAAACCTAATCAGTTACCCACTGAAAAAAACAAGCGACGCAGGGCTATTACCCTTTGAAATTGCAGCTTCCAGATCATACGGCGAAGCGCTCGCCGCCTACAAAACATGGCAAGCGAATAAGTCAGATTCTACCCTTCTAAGCGCACGAAACCTTATTCTAGCGGGCAAACACTCACTATCAAAAGGCAACACATCAGGCGCCAGAAACTTCTTCAAGGTATGCTTGGCTTTACACCCAGATAACAAGACGGCAAAAGATCTACTTGCCTCCCTTAAATAACGAGGGCCCTAAACACTCATGTGCGGTATATAGGTAAGAGTCTGAATCCGCTTGCATCATGCGGCTTTCAGCGCTATATACCGCGCTTCGTCGAACCGCCCGGCTGAGTTAATGGGCTGCCGTGGTTGTTCATAAGTGATCTTCTTCAAGTTTAGAGAGGACAGAAAATGCCCAAAATGAAGACTAAGTCGAGCGTTAAAAAGCGCTTTAAACTCACTGCCACTGGTAAAGTGAAATCTGCTCAGGCTGGTAAACAGCACGGTATGATCAAGCGCACCAACAAGCAAATCCGCAACCAACGTGGTACTACAGTCCTTGCTGACTGTGATGCTCGTATCGTTAAATCGTTCATGCCGTACGGCTAACGCCCTCGTCAGACATTTCAAGGTTAAGGAAAAAATACCATGGCACGTGTAAAACGCGGTGTAGTATCGCACGCTCGTCACAAGAAGGTTCTCGAGGAAGCTAAAGGCTACCGGGGCCGTCGCAAAAATACCATCAAAGTCGCTCGTCAGGCAGTTGAGAAAGCTGGCCAGTACGCATACCGCGACCGTAAAGCCAAGAAACGCACTTTCCGTGCTCTTTGGATTCAGCGGATCAACGCAGGTACGCGCGCTCTCGGCCTTCCATACGGTCAGTTCAT
The DNA here is from genome assembly GCA_040830325.1 of Kordiimonas sp. GTDB lineage: Bacteria > Pseudomonadota > Alphaproteobacteria > Sphingomonadales > Kordiimonadaceae > Kordiimonas. Next base: position 2,240 of record JBFOLV010000059.1, read on the forward strand.
GCACGGTCTGAAGCTCGCAGGTGTTGAGCTCGATCGTAAAGTACTAAGCGACCTTGCTGTTCACGAAACAGCAGCATTTGAAGCACTAGTAGAACAGGCTAAGGCCGCTCTTGCTAAGTAATGCTGGGTTAGAAAAGTTGGTTTCAAACTGTAACTAGCTTTTCAACCAAAGTGACGTAATTAGAAGGGGGCCTGGCTTTAAGCTGGGTCCCCTTTCTATTGTTTAAAACGAATTTATTTTTTGATGATCAGGTAAACTGGAAAAATCATGCAGGAACAGATCTCATCCCTTCGGGAAGATATCACAGGCCGCATTAATGAGGCAGCGGACCTCGCGGCACTTGAAGATATTCGCGTCTCGACCCTTGGTAAAAAAGGCAGCGTATCTGCGCTCATGAAGGGCCTTGGCGGCATGAGCCCTGACGAACGCAAAGTTATGGGGCCTGCTCTCAACAGCCTTAAAAACGATGTGGCAAATGAAATTGCTGCCCGCAAAGAAGCGCTTGAGGAAATTGAGCTGGAAGCACGTCTTGCTTCAGAGCGTGTTGACGTGACTTTACCTGTATTTGAGCACCCTAAAGGTAGTGTTCATCCTATCAGCCAGGTGATGGACGAAATTTCTGAGATTTTTGCAAACCTCGGCTTTGACGTTGCTGAAGGCCCTGATATCGAAAACGACTTTCACAACTTTACTGCCCTCAATATTCCTGAGGAACATCCAGCACGTCAGGATCATGATACATTCTATCTGCAGCCTGACGAGAACGGTGATCGTAAAGTACTGCGCACACACACAAGCCCCGTTCAGATCCGCACAATGATGAGCCAAGAGCCACCAATTCGCATTATTGCACCTGGCCGCACATACCGCTCTGACAGTGACGCGACACACACGCCTATGTTCCATCAAGTGGAAGGCCTTGTGATTGATAAAGACACAACTCTTGCGCACCTGAAAGGTACGCTCGAAGCATTCATTAAGGCGTTCTTTGAAGTGGACAATGTGACACTGCGTCTGCGCCCAAGTTACTTCCCTTTCACGGAACCTTCCATGGAGGTTGACGTACAGTGCAGCTTCGAAGGCGGTACCGTGAAGATTGGTGACGGCAACGACTGGCTAGAGATCTTGGGTTCAGGCATGGTGAACACAAAAGTTCTCGAAGCCTGTAACCTTGATCCAAATGTATACCAAGGCTTTGCTTTCGGCTGCGGTATCGACCGACTTGCAATGCTTAAGTATGGCATGAGCGACTTGCGCGCCTTCTTTGACGCTGACTTGCGCTGGTTGAAACATTATGGATTTGCGGCACTTGATCTGCCAACCCTTGCAGGGGGACTAAGCCGATGAAATTCTCTTTAAGCTGGCTCAAAGACTATCTGGATACAGATGCAAGCCTTGAAACAATTCTTGAAACACTCAATGCCATTGGCCTTGAAGTTGACAGTGTAAATAGCCCAGCGGACAAACTCGCGCCTTTCACTGTCGCAGAAGTACTATCTGCCGAGAAGCACCCTGACGCCGACAAGCTCAAAGTCTGTAAAGTCTCTAACGGCTCAGAAGAAATGCAAATTGTTTGCGGCGCACCAAATGCACGTGAAGGCATTAAGGTGGTCTTAGGTCGCCCAGGCGACTATGTACCGGGCCTTGATGTTACACTAAAAAAAGCGAAGATTCGCGGAGTCGAATCTATCGGCATGATGTGTTCCGCAAAAGAGCTGGAACTCGGTGAAGACCATGATGGCATCATCGAGCTACCTTCGGATGCACCTGTTGGCACGTCATATGTTGACTATGCAGACCTTGATGATCCGGTGATCGATATTGAAATCACACCAAACCGTCAAGACTGCCTTGGTGTGTTCGGCATCGCCCGTGACCTTGCGGCAGCGGGCCTTGGTACACTTAAAGCGCCCTCAGAGGATAAAATTGAAGGTACATTCGATAGTGACATCAGCGTCTCAATCGACCTGCCTGAAGATGCAGCGACGGCATGTACAACATTTTACGGTCGCAAATTTACTGGCGTCAAAAATGGCCCGAGCCCGCAGTGGTTACAGGACCGCCTAACTTCAATTGGTCTTCGTCCAATCTCGAAGCTGGTTGACGTAACAAATTACATCACACATGACCTCGGTCGTCCTCTTCATGTTTATGATGCCAGCAAGCTAACAGGTAACCTGAAAGCACGTATGGCAAATGCTGGTGAGAAATTCACTGCGCTTGACGACAAAGAATATACAGCGAATGGTACTGAATGTGTCATTGCTGACGATGCGGGTGTTCAAGGTTTTGGCGGTGTTATTGGCGGCCTAGACACAGGTTGCCAAGACGACACCACAGAAGTTGTACTTGAAGCCGCGCTTTTTGACCCAGTTCGCACGGCATTCACTGGCCGCGACCAAGGCCTAATCACTGATGCTCGCTATCGTTTTGAGAGAGGTGTTGACCCCCTCTTCGTAGGGCAAGGCATTGAAATCGCGACGCGTATGATCCTTGATCTATGCGGCGGTGAAGTGAGCCACGTATTTAGCGCAGGCGAAAAACCAAGCTGGGACCGTACAGTAGCTTTCCGTTCTGAGCGTGTAAAAACACTGGGGGGTGTAGACCTTCCAGCTGCTGACAGCGTTTCTATCCTAGAAAAGCTTGGCTTTAAAGTGGAAGGGAATGATCCATACACCATTCAAGTCCCTAGCTGGCGCTGCGATATTATCGGCGAACCAGACATCGTGGAAGAAGTGCTGCGCATACACGGATACGACAATATCCCATCTGTGCAGCTTCCCGTTCGTGACAAAAAAGCAGGAACAACATTGAGCGACAGGCAAAAACGCGCTCGTGCTGCTAAAAGGCGTTTAGCATCTGTTGGTATGCATGAAGCGGTAACATGGTCATTCATGAACCGTAAGCATGCAGAGGTATTTGGCGGTGGTGGTGAAGACTTGATCGTTGGCAACCCAATTTCAAGCGAATTGGATTGCATGCGCCCAAGCATCCTACCAAACCTTATGCAAGCAGCGCAGCGCAATAAAGACCGAGGCCTTGGTGGTGTATCACTGTTCGAAGTTGGTCCTTGTTACGCGAATGATAGCGAAAAAGGCCAACAACTTGTTGCCTGTGGTATTCGGTCCGGCAATACATCTGAACGGCACTGGGCAAAAGCACAGGAAGCTGTTTCAGTTTTTGATGCAAAACGTGACGCCTTGGCTGCACTTGAAGCTATTGGTGCGCCGGTTGCTAACCTTCAAGTATTTGAGGAAGCGCCAAATTATTATCACCCAGGCAGATCAGGTACACTACGTTTAGGCCCGAAGAATATTCTCGCAAGCTTCGGTGAACTCCATCCTAAAGCGCTTAAAGCGATGGATGCTGATGGCCCGATTGCTGGCTTTGAGGTTTACCTTGATAAAGTGCCCGGCAAACGCGGAAAGTCTGCAGCCAAAGGGGCAGTCTCTATTACAAACTTGCAGTCCGTTGAACGTGATTTTGCATTCTTGCTTGCCAACGATAAACGCGTTGCTGATTTAACGCGTGCCATCCAAGGTGCAGACAAGAAGCATATCTCTGGTGTTAGTGTGTTTGATGTTTATGCCGGAAAAGGTGTTCCAGAAGACCACCGTTCCATTGCTATTTCAGTGGCTTTAACTCCGCTAGATGAAACTTTCTCGGACAAAGATATTGAAGCTATTTCTGAAAAAGTTATCGCAGCGGCAAGCAAAGCTGTTGGGGCTACTTTGAGGGCTTAAGGCAGTTTTTTACTGCTTTTTTTACAAAATTATGCCGATCGGGACTTGAAAAAATTTCCCGATCGGTTTTCATATCAGTAAAGAACTGTATGCTATGCAGGTGGGGACCAGCATATTCGAGTACTGGATAAGTAGAAGTGGCAACAAAGAACAAAGCAAAAAAGGGTGCTAAGTTAGGTGTCGGTTTACGCTTAAAAGCCTGGTGGGAAGGCTACGACGAAAACGACATCAAGAAGCGAATTCAGGAAAGGCAGCCAGACGAGTTTGTCGAACCTGAAGAAAAAGACGAGCCTGAAAAGAAAGAAATTACTGCGGAAACAATGGATCCGTGGGATGAGCAAACCGTGGACATTGCACAATATGTTTGGGGTAAAGGCTTCTGTGGTCCGGGGGGACCAGAGTATATTATTTCTCTTTCAAAGTTACTCGCTCTTAGCCCTGAGATGTCTATGCTGCAGATAGGTGCAGGGCTAGGTGGGCCTGCGCGCGTTCTGGTTGATCGTTTCGGTGTCTGGATGACAGGCTACGAAGAATCACCAATGCTGGTTGAAAAAGGCCGTAAGCTCTCGAAAATGGCGGGGCTTGATAAAAAAGCTGTTCTTGAAGGATACGATACTGAAGACTTTGAAGGGTTCGCCCGGAAGTTTGACCGAGCTCTATCCAAGGAAGCAATCTTCACGATTTAAGACAAAGCTGGGATGATCGAGAAGATCGAAGATAAGCTTAAACCTGGCGGCCTCTTCTTAATGACAGAGTATGTTATTGATTCAGACGCAGTGCTCGGGAAAGATCGCTATAAAGAATGGGCTGTTGGCGAACGTAGTCATCCTTTCCCCGCCACTTCCGATGACCTGGTGAAAATGCTTAAAGATAACCGTATGCAAGTACGTGTATCTGAAGATATTAGCCGCCAGTATATTGAAATGATCACCAAGGCATGGGCTGGTGCAGACGAAGTAGCCGCTAAACTTGCTAAACGTGATGATGGCGCGCAGATGATCCAAACACTCATGCGCGAAGCAGAGTTTTGGACACGCCGCAAGAAATTGCTGGAGACCGGAGACCTCAAACTTTGGCGAATCGTGGCAAACAAAAAGTCAGGCGGCCCAGGCATGATGTCTGATTGGTAAGGCCAAAATAGATCATTTAGCCCGCTAATCACTTTTAGCGGGCTTTTTACACACTCAAAATGACAACATTGTCATTTTTTTGAAAACCTTACCATTAGGGACTTGAAACTCCTTGCTGCTCAGGCCATGATCCGCCACGGAAGAGATATAGCGAGCCCCCTACAAAGGCTGATTTTATAGGGAAAAGGCAAACCGCAACAAAAATACATGGCTAACATCATTTACCAAACAAAACTGTTTTGGCCATGTGGGGAGTAGAAAAATGAGTGATAGTTTAACCTTTCCTGTGCCGGCTGCAGCTGCTGCCAACACACTTTGCACCAATGATCAGTATCTGGAAAAATACGAGCACTCAATTTCTGACCCTGAAGGCTTTTGGGCCAAGGAAGCGAAACGCATCGATTGGATGCAGCCCTTCACCAAAGTAAAAAATACTGATTTTACAGGTGATGTTTCAATCAAGTGGTCTGAGGATGGTACTCTCAATGCATGTGTCAACTGTGTGGACCGACATCTACCTGAAAAAGCGGATGTGACTGCCCTTATTTGGGAAGGCGATGACCCTAGTGATGATGCGCATATCACATACGGTGAACTCCTTGGTCACGTCAGCAAGTTCGGTAATGTGCTGAAAAAGCAGGGCGTCAAAAAAGGTGATCGTGTCACCATTTATATGCCTATGATACCAGAGGCCGTGTATGCAATGCTCGCCTGCGCCCGGATCGGCGCTGTTCATTCACTTGTATTCGGTGGTTTTTCTCCAGATGCGCTAGCTGGCCGGATTATCAACTGCAAATCTGATTTCGTCATTACTGCTGACGAGGGCTTACGTGGTGCAAAGCCCATCCCTCTAAAAGCCAACGTTGATAAAGCACTAGAACAGTGCCCGAACGTATCCAGCGTTATCGTTGTAAAACGTACTGGCGGCAACATCGGTTGGACGGAAGGCCGTGATGTTTGGTACCATGATGAAGCCGCTACTGTTTCACGGGATTGCCCACCAGAAGAGATGAATGCGGAAGACCCACTTTTCATACTCTACACCTCCGGTTCAACTGGCCAGCCGAAAGGCGTATTACACACCACAGGTGGCTATATGGTCTGGGCCTCAATGACCCATGAGTATGTTTTCGATTACAAAGAAGGCGAGGTCTATTGGTGTACTGCTGATGTAGGGTGGGTAACCGGCCACAGTTACATCGTGTATGGCCCTCTCGCCAATGGTGCGACAAGCCTTGTTTTTGAAGGGGTACCGACTTACCCAGACGCTGGTCGCTTTTGGCAAGTTGTCGAAAAGCACAAGGTGAATATTTTCTACACAGCACCAACAGCTATTCGTGCGCTCATGCGTGTGGGGGACGAGCCAGTCAAAAAATATGATCGGTCTTCACTGCGCCTTCTTGGTTCTGTAGGAGAGCCTATCAACCCTGAAGCATGGCTTTGGTACTATAACGTGGTAGGCGAGGCAAATTGCCCAATCGTTGACACATGGTGGCAAACAGAGACGGGCGGCGTGATGATAGCGCCGTTACCGGGTGCAACAGCTCTAAAACCCGGTTCTGCAACACGCCCAATGTTTGGTGTGAAACCCGAGCTTGTTGATGCAGACGGCAACTTCCTTGAGGGAGCAACATCAGGCAACCTAGTTATTACAGACAGCTGGCCGGGCCAAATGCGCACAGTCTACGGCGACCATGAACGCTTCAAGCAAACATATTTTGCTACATATGAAGGCATGTATTTCACAGGTGATGGCTGCATGCGTGATGAAGATGGTTACTATTGGATCACAGGCCGCGTGGATGACGTAATTAACGTATCTGGCCACCGTATGGGCACGGCAGAGGTTGAATCCGCTCTTGTCGCACATGAAGGGGTCTCGGAAGCCGCTGTCGTTGGATATCCGCACGATATCAAAGGGCAAGGCATCTATGCCTATGTAACACCGCCACAAGGAGTGGAAGCTACTGAGGAACTACGGAAAGATCTCGTTCAATGGGTCAGAAAAGAGATCGGCCCAGTCGCCACGCCAGACCTTATTCAATTTGCACCGGGTCTGCCCAAAACACGGTCCGGCAAAATCATGCGTCGAATCCTTAGGAAAATTGCTGAGAATGACTACAGCAACCTAGGAGATACATCCACGCTCGCAGAACCTGCTGTCGTAGATGATTTAATTGAAAACCGTATGAACCGGTAAATTATAAGCGCGTAACTTAAGCAGATTCAGACAAAGGCGGATTGGCCTTTGTCTGCAGCTTTCCTTTTACCTCCAGCCCCTCAACCATTGCCATAATTAGGTTTTCCAACAGTATTGGTTTTTCTACAAACCCAACCATGCCACTTTGTGCCGCTTTTTGTTTGGTTTCACTAATTACATCCGCACTGAGGGCTACAACCGGAACGTCAAA
>JBFOLV010000060.1:0-8480 GCA_040830325.1 Kordiimonas sp.
AGTGAAGAACTTATTGAGCCGCTAATCCGTGCTGGGCGCGAAGCACTCGCTCGAAAATTTAGGGTTGAGGCTTTTACGTTATTTCGGCGCATCGTTGATTTGAGCGAACAATACAACAAAAGCGAAAAATCTCAGGGTGCGATCGCAAAAACAGGAATAGCATCGTTGCATCTGCGTGTAGGGGAGTTGGATGCAGCCCGGAGATTTCTTGATGAAGCGCTAGCCGTGGATACGAAATCGATTTCTACGTTAGATCTTGGTTGGGTCTATCACGTATCGGCGGATACTCATCTGGCAATGGAGAATTGGACGGCGGCAAATGAAGATTATACTCAAGCATATGGCCTGTATGAGGCTTTTGATGAGTACAGTCGTGATTTAAGATCAATCTTAAAGCAGTTGGTTAAAGTAAGTCACAAAATGGGGCGGCCGGAACGCGCGATACAGTTTTGCCAGATGTATGCGCAGAAGAGAGATTGGGGTAGCCGTATGTTGTATGATCCGTCAGAGAAGATTACAGCTTGGCGCGGCAATAATGTAGTGCCGGTGGCAACAGTAGGTGTTGAGTATACCATTAACAGTAATTGTCGAGCGGTAGACGTGGTAGTTACACGGGACGGCGGCATGGATGCAAAAAAAATAAAAAAAATTGTACAGGATGCTTATTGGTTGCCAAGGTTTAGGGATGGAGAGTTTACGCAAACAGGCCTGCAGCGTATTTCTAGCTTCATTATCAATGAGTAACGATAAAATGATTACCCAAAAAAGAGGGTAATGTTTCGCGGTTATTCGTCAAAAAAGAAATTGTATATTTTATATAATGACGAATAGCTAAAAAAAACCTGCACTTTTTTTGCAGGTTTTAGCAATAGGTTCGTCTTTGTAAGTGATGGGTGCGTGTGCGACGCATTTTTGTTCGAGCAAAACGGAAGCTAAATGGCTATACAACATAGTATATCACTTGCAATGAGTAAGAGAGTAGATGTTGTGGTGCCACCTGATAAGGACATGCTTTTAGACCTGTTCTCCAAGTATAATCATTCGCTGAGAATGTTTATTCGGAACACGGTTAAGTGTGAGCAGACGGCTGATGAAATTGCACAGGAGACATATGTGCGGTTTGCCGCAGCTAAAAACAAAGAGGAAATAGATTTCCCCAAGGCGTATTTGTTTCGAACCGCTAGAAATATTTCATTGGATTTCTTGCGTCGTAAGGGGTTGCGCGTTGTTGACGATAATGTCGAAGTTGACGCAGATGCTGTACTATCGTCTGCACCTAGTCCTGAGGATGATCTTATTCATGCTCAGGCTAAAAAGAGACTAGAAAACGCGTTAAAGGAATTGCCGCTGAGGACTCGACAGGTGTTTTACTATCGCCGGTATGAGGGACTAACCGTAAAGCATGTCGCAGCAAAAATGGGCATTTCTGAAAGACTCGTATATAAGAATATGGAAGACGCGATGCAGCATTTGGCTATCCGTCTAAAGGAAAAAAGCTAATGTTTGGCTGGTTCAATAAGAAAAAAGCAGTGGATCACGAAGCGGCTGCTCTTTTTGTGCAGATGAGTTCTGGCGAAATGTCGCAAGAAAACTCTGACAAGATGCTGGATTGGGCGGAGAATGACCCATCTAAACTTGATGATATAGAGCTACTCTCTGAAGTATGGGATGAGGCAGGCTCTATGGAGCTTGATCGCTCAATTTTCTTCGAGGAAGAAACCAGCAAAGACTGGCGCACAGTCTTATCTTCTTATTTTGGCGATTGGCGCTACCCAGCCGGGGCTATAACCGCGATGGCAATGGTTGCGTTTGTGTTTTTCGCGGCGCCACTTCAAACCCCTCAGGATACATTTGCCTCTTATGCAACGGTTCGAGGCGACCTTGAAAGCGTCACGCTGCCTGATGGGTCAGATATACAGCTGAATGGTATGTCCCGCGTGGAGGTGGCTTACAGCGACGATGAGCGACGCATCAGTATGCTTGAAGGGGAAGTATATTATCAGGTTTCCTCTGATAAAAAACGGCCTTTCATTGTTGAAACATCAGGTGTTGAAGTTCGTGCACTCGGTACCGCTTTTGACATTGAAGCAAGCCAGGACGCAGTAACAGTAATTGTTACAGAGGGGACTGTGTCCGTTGGTTACGGGGGGACTGTTGAGCAATATTCCGCTGGTAATAAAATTGAAGTCAGGCGTGATACAGTCGGAGGGAGCTTCAAAGTGACGAAGCTGCTGCTTGCAGACTTTGAAGATGCCGTGACTTGGCGTTCGGGCGTTATTAACTTTTCAGGGGAGCCTTTATCTCTGGCTTTGGAGCGTATCAATAGGCAGTCAGCCAAGCCGATTGTTTTGGCGGACGAAGAATTGTCTGACTTGCAAATTTTTGGCTCCTTTAGGCAGAATAATATCACAAGTTTCATCAATGCAATTGAGACTTTGTATCCAGTGAGAGTTGTTGAAAGTCAGTATAGAGTTGCTTTATATAAACGTAATAAAAGAGAGGAAAGGGCGGGGGACAGCACTACATGATGTGTGTAGTTTCTAACAACCCTCCACACCGATAGGTGAAACATTGGGGCTTAGGGAAGGTTTGATTAGATAGCCGAGTGACAGGTTTAAAATTGTACAGTCTGGCGCCACTTTTAACTGGATGCTTGATTGGTGGCATTATGCTGCCGTCAGTATGCAGCTCTTCTGCGTGGGCGAATGATAATTTTGTGAAAGTGTCCGGTAGCAAAGTAACTGCAGCGGCGAACCGACAATATTTTTTCCGAAGTAACCCTAAATCTCTCCGTGAAGTATTACGGTATTATAGTCGTGTAACGGGTATTCAATATTTTTACTCAGAACCAAAAATTGGCTTTCTTAAAGTTGGCCGTGTAACTGGTCGGCTTGCAATTGGTGAAGCGCTTAGGAGGACCCTCAAGGGTACTGGCTATGATTATGCGTTTACCGATGAAAATACGGTCGTTATTTACCGCCCGAGCACAGTTCCTAAGGTGGCTACCTCCAAGGAAAGTGGTACGGATGCTTTTATACCGGAGTTGCAGAAACAGCATATTCATGAGGTGCATATCTCGGCACCAAGAACTACGGCGCTAGGATTTAAAAAGATTTCTCCTTCAGTAGTAATGGAGGGCGTAGACCTAGAGCGCCGCGGTGTATTAAACGTAGCAAAAGCACTCTATGAGACTCCTTTTATTAACGCGAGTGTATCTGAGGAAAATACTACCTTCACAGAATTTGGGGCCGGCGCAAATATGCTTGATCTGCGCAACTTGGGTGTATCACGCACACTTGTCGTGGTGAATGGCCGCCGGCATGTTCCCTCAAATGGCGGCTCAACAAATTTACTCGCTGTTGACTTGAATATGCTGCCACCGGGCATGATCAAGCGGGTTGAAGTGTTAACCACTGGTGCATCCGTATTATATGGAGCTGATGCCCTGGGCGGCTTGGTTAACATTACTCTCAAAGATGATTTTGAAGGTTTAGAATTTTCTTCGATCGGAAACTTGTCTCAAAAGGGCGACAATAAACGGTTTAACATTGGCGCTGGGTTTGGTGTGAATTTTGGTGGTGAAGCTCAGTATACGGCGTTTGCTAATTTCCAAAAGTATGACGGTCTAAAGGCTCGTGACCGCTTTATCACTGCTGATCCAGCAGGACATGCTTTGGACGGACGCCCGGCTTCTGGCTCCGATGGTGCCGTCTTAACACGTGGGTTTGGGCGTTCGTCAGCAAGTGCCGCAGGTTCAATCAACGGCTATGTATCACCTGATGGCGGTTTTCGCGCATTTGACGGATTTTTCCGAATTGCGCTTGGTGAAGATGGGCAGCCACTTGGTGAATTTTCGGGGACCCCTGATCAATTATATAATTATGCAATTGATTCTGATTTAGCGGTTCCGATTGAGACGTTTGTTTATACGGGGAACTTTACCGTTGATATCGGTGATGATCATCGTTTGTTCTTTGAACACACACTTGGAAATTCATCAGTTGCTAGAGAGTTAGCTCCGACCCCCTTATTTGGTTTCTCAGGGCAGGGTATTTTTGTACCCGTTGATACCCCGTTTATTCCCGATGATATAAGTGATGACTTCATCACCGAAATTGGTGAATACGAAGTAGCGGGGCTGTTTTTGACGAGACGTGTCGTTGAAATTGGTAATCGTACCAACAAAATTACGAGGGCCCTTTTTCGGGTCGCCGCTGGTTTCGAAGGACAGCTGAGCGATAATTTTGATTACAGTTTGTATTATCAGTATGGAAACAGCGTTAACAAAACTGCGGGCACCAATGCGGTGGATAGCACTCGTGTTGGGTTCAGTGTTTCCCCCGAATTATGTGCGGCCCAGTCGGGATGTAGCCTCATCAACTTCTTTGGTGCGAATACAATTACGCCTGAACAAGCACAGTATTTGCGAGTGAACTATGAAAACTCTGTGGCCAATAACCAGCATGTTATCGGCTTAGAGTTAAAGGGCGAGGTGATGACTTTGCCCGCTGGTCCATTGTCGATCATTACGGGTGCGCATTACCGTAAGGAAGAAAGCTACGCCAACCCTGATGAGCTTATACAGCTGGGGCGTATTGGCGGTTTAGCCCGTTCGCTACCTGCCAGTGGAAGTTTTGATGTTGTAGAAGGGTATTTAGCCGCGACGGTGCCTGTGCTTGAGGATAGCATTATTGGTGACAGGTTGACATTTGATGCGGGTGCTCGCTTTAGCCACTTTAGTACGTCAAAAGGAGCAGTGAGTTGGCAAGTTGGCCTAGAGTATCAGCCAATTAGATCATTGAATTTTAGAGCCTCATATCAGGAAGCGAACCGGGCGCCAAATGTTGCAGAGCTCTTCTTTGCGCCAACCTTCTCGGAAATATTCTATATTGATCCTTGCAACAATATTCAGGAAAAAGACCAGAACTCAGTACTGGCGATAAATTGCCAATCAAATGGGGCTTTGGGTCAAGTATCAGCGGGTTTTGAGCAGGGTTCAGTACTTGTTGACGGTCAGTATTCTGGCAATATGAACTTGGCTGAAGAGAAGGCGCTTACACGCAATATCGGGGTAACATTCAAACCTGAGTTTGATGAAAAATACGGCGACTTACATCTGTCTTTCGATTGGTTTTCAATAACTGTTAGTGACGTTATTCAGGGACAGATATTTAATGATGTGTTGAGCCAGTGCTACAATAGTGTCAACTTTTCACATGTGTATTGTGGTAACAATTCCGCAAATGGGCGGCCGTTCTTTGTACGTGACCCTGAGACACGGGAAGTCATGAATGTGAATGTGTCGAACTGGAATGATGGTACATATAACGTCAAAGGGTTCGATTCTGAACTGGTGTATCTTCAAAGTTTGGAAAACTTAGGGCTACCTGCTAGCTGGGGCAGTTTCCGTTTAAGGTTATTATATTCCTATAATCTAAGGTCGGACCTATCTGCCGTATATAGTAGCGGGGAACAGTTTAGAGGTAACATTTCTCAGCCCTACAACCGGTTCTTAACTAACCTTACCTATGAAAATGGGCCGCTTAACCTTAATTGGGTAGCAAGTTACCGCGGCGCAGGCAGGGTAAATGTCAGGCTAAGTGATCAACTCGATGGCAACACAGCACCGAGTTTTATGTATCATAATTTTTCCGCAAACTATCAGTTTGGTTCATGGCTAAATGTACAGTTTGGTGTGGATAATGTTTTCAACACTGAGCCGCCATTCTTGGCTTATAATCATAACAACACCTTCCCTGAATATTATGATGTGGTGGGGCGCCGCTTCTTCCTTGGGTTTAAAACGAAATTTTAGTTCCCCAACGTCTTTGGCATAGGTACATCGATACCAATGATACGGGCATGTTTACCTAGAATTTTTTTCAAGCGTCCATCGGTGCGCATTTCATTAATCACAAGGTCAATTCGGCTTATAAGTTGTTCCGTTCTGGCTGTACGGTGACAAGTAAAGTGCGCTGATGAACCAAAAATAGGGCTGTCTTCGGCCAGTACAGGTTCACCGAGGCCCATCTGTTCATAAAGTATATATGCGTCGGGTATCCAACTCCAGATGACATCTACACGACCATTGTGCAACAGTCGAATTGCATTTTCTTCGGACTCAGTTTTGAGGAGTGTGAAGTCAATATTGGGGAAGAATACATTTACATTTACCCCCACCCACGCGGCCATTATTTTGCCGTCTATTTCTGCCGGATTTCGAATTGGCTTCGTACCTGGTCTAGTAACCAGATGACCGGTAATATAATCGATAGGTTCACTGGCAATTAGTTTATCTGCCCCGATCGTAGGAAACTGGTTCGTGATGGCAATCTTTGAAGTTGGAACAAGACACACTTCTCCCTCTGTTTCAAAGTAGCGTAATGCCCGTAAAACAGGTGTAGCGATGAAAGCACCATCATAACCAGCTTGTTTTAATATCGCTCGCACTAGGTCTGCATAAGGGCCTGAGCCGTCAATCTCCAGTCGGCCCTCTTTAGGGAAGCCAATGATTTTTAAACCGTGGTGATGGTCTGCTGCAGAAGGTCCTGCGGCCCAGCTTAGAAAAATGCAGAACAAGAAAACAATAGTAACCCGCAATACGGACTATCCTTCGTTGTTTAAAATAGGATTGACTGGACGTTGGTAGTAAACTCAAAACTGCATCCACGGTAAACAACGTGCACGTCCATATATCTATTCCCTTAGTATTCTAATATTCGGGCATGAACCCCGAGTATCTTCTGTAATTCGTCTTTTCGTTTCAGATCCTTGATGCGTGTATTGACGATTTTGAATAGAAGCTCATTTCCGACAAATTCTTTGCACACCAAGTGGGTCGTAGTTTTGAACAGTATGAGGTCAGGGTTAAAATGAGGTAACGATAACCCATTTTTTTCTGCGATGATGAAAATATCAGGAAACCAGCCATACATAGCGTCAACTCTACCCGCGAGTAACATCTTTAAAGCCGTTAAATCGTTAGGCGTACGAGTGATAGTCGCCGTAGAGTTTTCCCTTAGAAATCGGGATGTGACTACACTTTGTTGTACCGCGACCGAGTGACCATCTAGATCTCTCACCGTCGCGAAAGTAGGTCGATGAGGTGCTGAAATAATATGAGATGTAACAATGTCAACGGGTTCGCTTTCAACGAATTCAGTGTTTTGGTCGCCTGTCAGAATTCTAACCGCGGGCGCGGATGAAGGAAAAATACAGGCACGCTCAGTTTCCTTAAAGTCGCGAAGGGCACGGGTTAAAGGATAGCGTGCGAACTGAAAATAATGTGTATCTGTAGGTAGGATTTTTCGTATGAGTACCCGATAGCCACTAGTCGGGTCCTCATCTAATCTGCCTTCTAGATGTGCTCCGATTATTTTAATTACTTCACTGGGATATTGTTCGCTCAAGGCTCCCGCTGAAGCCTTGGGACAGACAAGAACTGCAAACAGAAGCAGTATAAAAAGCTTCGCTGTGATACGGCTGATCCCACTCTTCACCTTATAAATCGCCATTGGGTCAGTATCACTAGAGTTTCTTAAACTATCGATAACAGGCAGTTTATTGAAAAAATGATATGTCAAGGCAGTGGGGTAATTTGGGCATGTTTGCCAAGTATATTCTTCAGCTCACCTGTCTTTTTGAGGTTGCGAATACGGGTATTCAATATTTTGAGTAAATCTTCAAACCCGCCAAATTCTTTGCACACGAAATGCGTGGTGGTTTCGAATATTACAAACTCAGGATTAAAGTAGGGAAGCGGTAGATTATTTTTTTCGGCGATGTAATAGGAGTCAGGGTACCAGCCATACATTACATCAACACGGTTCGCATAAACCATCTTCAAAGCTGTCAAATCATCAGGAGCGGTTATGACCGTTATGTTTGGATTTATATCTGAAAAAGCTCTACCTGAAACGCCGTGCTGTACGCCAACCTTTAATCCATCGAGATCACTCGGTCGCTCTACTTTTCTCTTGTCTGGCGCAGAAATGAAATGGGATGACACACTATCAATCGGGATGCTTTCGTATAGGTTATCAGTTTCTATTTTGACAATAGAAGCCACGGCGGTTTTTGATGCGGGGAAAAGACAGACTCGCTTTGCTTCAGCAAATTTCCTAAGTGCCCGAGTTAAAGGATAGCGCTGATACTTTAGGTAATGAGACTGGGTTGGCAAAATTTTCTTCAATAATTTGTTGTAACCGCTTTGCGGGTCATCATCCAACCGACCCTCTAGATGTGCTGCAATAATCTCAATGGTTTCACCAGGGTCTTGGCCACTCAATAGACCAGCACTTAGGGCTGATGGCGGGAAAGGCGCAATGATACCCATTGTGGTGAGGGCAGTCATCACATAGGTATTTAGCGGTTTCTGCCAGTTCATGTGCATGGATATACTATTGATTAGAGAAGGTTAAACTCTGCCTAATATGGCTGGTATTCTATATGTTTCAAAAGAAAACAGCGATAGTACCTAG
>JBFOLV010000061.1:0-3696 GCA_040830325.1 Kordiimonas sp.
ATTCAACTCCATACTTTTAGCAATAAACTCGCCGTCAGCATAAGGCGTTGTCAACATAAAGACCGGCTTAGGATTCTTTTTGTTTTCGGGGCGGATAAATTCCTTGAGACGCGGATACCTGTCTGCACCAACACATGCGAAACCATATGTGCCTGAAGTCACATGCAAATCTGGGTAATCTCTCTGAATTGCTCTGACAATCCTCAGTTCATTCTGTTCACACAGAACCAACACCTTTTTAACATCGGGTGTCAGAGCAGCTTCATAAGCGGCAGGTCGGACTGTTTTACACTTCAAGGCAGCAGGTCGTGCGCTTCTGATTTGGTCAAGAAACCACTCATCCGCAACTACCAAATGGCTCTCATCATATGTATAGAGAACATGCACCCAGCTCCAGTAGCCAACGTGCCGCATAAAACGCTCTATTGTCTCTTTACGAACCATAAATATATCGTACCCTCACCCGGCCTCAATTGTTTTGATGTATGCCCTTCAGGGCATTGATGTGTCAATCACATGGTAGCTTAACGTCCTACAATCACAGGGACACCTTCCGGCACACCAAAGCCCATATCCTTATAAACTGCGTGCAGGATATCAGCCCTGTCTACGCCATCACACTTATCTACTAAATCCTGGTCAAAATTGCGGCGAAGCACCATAATTCCTAGAGCAATACGCTGACTGTCATCCCGGCCATATAGCGGCATGCTATAGGTTACCGCATCATACACCTCACCTTCCTTGGTATAATAGCGCCAATCACCTTCAGCACTGCAGGGGACGGAAAAAATCGTATCAAAATATCGTTCCATCTGAGCCCATTCAGCTGCAGAGTTATTCTTAAGGTGCGCGCCAGCAAGAAAACGACTTCCTGTTGCTTGCTCTATGCCAGTGCCTCTGTGCCGAACCTTTATCTGGCCACCATCGATCCATTCCAACATATAAAGATTTGGGATAAGGCTGCGCACCTTGGCTGGGCTAAATTGCTTACGCAGTGGAATGCAATCGCCCTCTGAATAGAGGCTCAACCAATAGGATTTAAGGGAAAAATACAGTTTTTCAGCATAACCATAGTCCACATTGGATAAACTACTCATCTCTGGCAATGCTGACACCTGCCGTCTCCCCCATAACAGTATACCGGAGAGTATATCAGCCTTTCACTACTAGAGACAAGTACGCCGCCCAATTTCCGCGCTATATCAGTTTATCGAAGTAAAGCGTGCGCGAGATACTTCATTTTACGGCCAAGCCTCGTTACAGGCGCAAAGGGTCCTGCAGCTATCTTGCCGCCTTTTGCGCTTGCTGCAATGTCGGATACTAGTGCTTCCGGGCTATAACTTACCGCAGCGGGCCAATCCACGTAACGCGCGTAAACACACAGCAAGCCATAAATTAGACCATCAAGATCAAGCGTCCGTCCTCGACGCGGCATATCACACTTATCTTCCGTTAAGCCCCAACCAGCGTAAAAAGGCATCCCGTAAGTTGTAACAGCCTTACCGCGCATAAGAGCCTCAAAGCCTGTAAGACTTGTCATAGTATGCACGCTGTCCACCGCTGCCAAAACATCAATGATATCAGCATCAGTAATCGTTTCATTAGCGCAACAATCTAATATTTCACTAGGAACTGCGCCTTCACGGTTACCGCTCGCTACGTCAGGGTGTGGCTTGAAGATAATATACGCCTCAGGGCTATCAGCCTTGACAGCCTCAAGCAGCGCAGCATTAGTTTTGAGGTTAGGGGAGCCATATTGTATGCTGGCATCCGCCTCAACCTGCCCTGGCACGAGGATGATCTGTTTGTCACCAGCTTTTGCACGGAAATCCAGGTCGCCTTTTTCACCTACATTATATTTACTGACTTTTGATGCGAGTATTTGCTCTTTAAGCGACCGTCCACGCGCAAGGTCATGTCGGTCAAATTCATGGCTAGCCAGAAAACCTTCAAGGTCACTTACCGCTGTGCCATCATAATATATTCCAGCACGGTCCAATACCAAAGATGACGGCCGCCGCAAGTCACTGCCAAGCCCAACCGAGCGCAAGAAACCATCTTCCATTCGCCAAACAGGAATATGCTCAGGAATTGCTAAGGCTTCCACATCATGCTTGCGCCCCCACAACACCACCATGTCGCCATCAGCATATTCTATACTCTCAAGCGCCTTGGGTTTCACAAATTGTGTTTCACCTGCAAAAGAGCCAAAAAACTCTGGCACAAAACCGCGCTTCCAGAGACTAAAGCCTACAGCAAGCGTGCGTTTCGCTTGTGGTCGTTTCATCTGCCTTTCGGCAATGAGCAAATCGAGGATACGCTCTATTTCAACGCGCTCCCCTGTAAAAGGGTCAGCATAACGCGTGTACAGCATGTAAGCCGCCGCAAACAACTCTGGCAAAGTTCGGTTAGCAATACGCGCTTCACAAAGCTGCTTATCATGGGTTAGGCCCCAGCCAGCATAAAAAGGCAGCCCGTAACAGGTTACCTTTTTACCCGCGATGAGACCCTCCAGCCCCATCTGCGACGTGACCACATATACATGGTCAACTTTTTCCATTAGGGCCTGCGGTGCTACATCATCAGCCACATAGAGCACTCTGTCGCGCTCACGCTCTACATCATAGTGCCCCTTCTTGGTACCAAGGAACACGTCTGGGTGTACTTTTACGATGATTTGAGACGTTGGATTTTCTTCAAGTGCCTCAACGAGCATGTCTTCAAACATACTATCCGACGCCATGCCTTGAACGATGGATTTGTCACCAAATGTCTGGTCAACAACCAGTACTTTGGGACCCTTGTAGGCTGCGAGCTTTTCCGAAAGAGCAGCAGGCAACTCCATAGGGGCTTGATTATATTTGGATAGCCGCCACCGCCTAATCCGTGCCATTGCATCCTCAGCCCGGTCGAGCAATTCAGGCGTGATCCAACTATCATCGTTCAGAAGTTTCTCAAGGTCACTCGGTGTATGGGCATCATAATATATCCCAGACGCATCAACGACGAGTGAAAGCCTACGCTTATCAAGGTTTGGATGACTTAGGTATCCAAGGAACCCGTCTTCTAGGCGCCAATAGGGCAAGTCCTTCTTTTTGGCATAAGCACGCGCTTTTTCGGTATTATCCTTTTGCCCCCAGCCGACAACAACATCGTCGTTCTCACCGTTTAGGCCGTACTTGACTTCACGTCCCAGCAACGATGGCAGAGCCTTATCACCTGCGATACCGCGAGAAACAGTAAGGGCACGGCTTGACGTTTTTTTTTCTTCGCCATCGCTCATGCACTATGCCCCAAGACTTTACGCACTGCTTCAAGGTCTGACGGCGTATCCACACCGTGTGGTGGGGCCTCAGCAATCTCTTCCACATAAATCTTCATGCCAGCCTCAAGAGCCCTTAATTGCTCAAGTTGTTCTAACTGCTCCGTTTTGGCTGGCGGTAACGCTGTCAGTTTTTCAAGTGTACTGACACGATAAGCATAAAGCCCTAAATGACGCTGGTAGTTAAACCGTGTTACGTCAATGCTTCCCGCTCGGTCATGAGGTAGTGGTGACCTGGAAAAATACATTGCCATACCCTCAGAATCAGTAACAACTTTCACAATGTTCGGGTTACTGACATCCGCATTCAAGTGAATTTTACATGACGCTGTGGCAAGCGCAGCACTGGGATGAGAAGCCAAAGCTTCCCC
>JBFOLV010000062.1:0-5549 GCA_040830325.1 Kordiimonas sp.
ACACTATGTTCAAAAGGTTCCATCGGCCCTGCGACATATCCAATTGTCGTATTGGTCATCGTCAGGCCAGACGCAAGTGCATCCTTCAGGGCGCGCTTATCAATTGTAAAAGGATTGCTGGGACGCCCTCGTGAGTTAGGGTTACTAATCCCGCCCAAATTATTGAGGACCAAGCTTTTTTCAAGGCCTGGCCATTTTTTTGCACCACTTGCAAACGCAGGAATGCTAACGGTCATTGGTGCCGCTACAAGGCCTGCAGCCGCCATGGTTAGAAACTTTCTTCTATCTTCATCTGTCATTGTATGTCCTCTTATTCAAAACCTCACAGTGTACCAGCAACCAAGCCGCCAAGACAAAACATCGCCGTGATTTATCTTGATCAATTGGTAAGGGAACGGCTTGACCACTGGCACACCGCGGGAGGGCCTAGAAGTCTAAGCCGAACTTAACTCCAACAATCCGTGGCTGTGTGGTGATGATACGGTCAGGAATGCCCGGACGTGCCTCAACACGCCACCCAACGACTTCCCGACTGTTAAACAGGTTCCTGGAATAGAGAGCTGCATTCCACCCTTCGCCACGAATTCCAATCTGGGCATTGGCAAGAGCATACCCGCCCGTTTCCCGGAAAGAAGGAATATGATCAAAGGTTGTTCCTGCTTTCCCAACATAACTCATGTTAAAGTTTGCAAACCCGTCATAGTCGCCGATATTGAAAGACTGTTCGGCAACGATTCCCCAAGAAAAGGGCGCTGTTCCAGGTAAGCGTTGACCTTTTTGACCTGATCCATCTACAGCATCTTCCAAAAGCTGCTGCTCGCTAATAGAAACGTTTCCTGAAAGAGAAAAGCCTTGTAAAGCATCAGGTCGGATTACAGCTTCAAGCTCGATACCTTTTAGTGAAGACAGACCTGCATTCACTCTATAGTTAAATGCTTGCGTTAGATCCCTGACACTGGTCTGAACCTCTTTAAATCGCATATAATACAGAGCACCATTCAGCGTTAGCTGATTATCCAGCCACTGTGTTTTCCAGCCAAACTCATAGTTATCTACATAATCTGGATCAAAACCCGCAGGTACAGGCTCGTCATCCTGCGTGCGAAGAGCCGGGTTATTGGCGCCACCTTGGCGGAAACCTTGAGAGAAAGTTAGATATGTAAGCATATCTTCTGTCCACTCAACAAACGCCTGCGCTTTACCAGCAAACTTTGTACCCGTGTTATAAGTAAGAGGATCTGCCAAGCCACCTGGAGGACCAAATGGAGATAGGTCCTCTCGGGCCTGCGACCACATACCCATTTCAAAGAAACGGCCACCAGCAACAAGAGATACTCTGTCTGCAACTTCCCAGGTTACTTCACCAAAAACGGACTTATTCGTAAATCGCGTCTCAGAGCCAGTATCGAAGAATTTTGTCGCACCATCAGGGACAAGGCCCGTTTCAGGGTCCACAAAATATCCAATGGACGTAGTATTACCTGTATTCCTTTGATAGAAAACACCCGCTACAAACTGGATGGCTCCATCAAAGTTCGACGCGTAGCGACCTTCGAAAGTTTTACCTGTTCTTGGTCCCGCCTGATTTACGCTCCCTGGACGCGGTACAAACTGTGATACATCAAAGACATTAAGAGCGTCGCGTGAGAAAACTGAGCCCGTTAATGTAAGAACACCGCTGTCAAACTGGTGATTAACCGTCAGGTTATACATTTGTAGATCATCATAGAATGGCTCAGCAATTGTACCACTACGACTGTCACTAGCCTCCGTAACCAGCGAACTATTCCCCACATCAGTCCGCTGATAAAGCGCAGTTGCCAATAGGTCTGTATTATCACCTAATTTCCATGAAAGAAGAGCGCGACCACCATAAGTTTCTTCATCATTGGTGTCCTCAAGGCCATCAGTCCCTACTTCGGGCAGGTCAACATAACCGTCTACATCACGGTAAAAACCGACAACACGCAAAGCTAGCTTGTCTTCAACGATAGGTGCATTGACCATACCATTGAATCTCTTCTGCCAACCGGCACCGCGGCTAGCAAGTGCCAAATCAACTTCAGTTGAAGCTGCGAAATCAACGACATCTGGTTTATTCACAATGTAACGAATAGTACCGCCCTGAGAGCCACTCCCATATAGTGTGCCCTGCGGTCCACGTAGCACCTCTACGCGCTCAAGATCATAGAGCATCAAGTCCGTTTGGCCGATGTTACCCGCGCCTGCATTGAATGGAATCTCATCCATATACACGCTTACTTGTGCATTGCCTGAAAGGCCGCGAATTTGAACACGATTGTTCCCTGGACCAGACCGTGTAACTTTAAGGCCAGCTACCTGTCCTGCGATATCTTCAAGGCCTTGCGCTAGTGTATTTTCTAACTGCAATTCACCAACAGCAGAGATATTGTTTGGAATATCTTGTACACTTGCAGCACCGCGTTTACTCGCAGTTACCAAGATTTCCTCAAACTCTACCGTATCGTTATTTGCATCCTGAGCCATTGCTCCAGCAGCACTTGCTACAATTGCAACGACCGAACAGGCCTGCTTCCATCCGTTGTTTCTCATCATTCTTCTCCCATACTTTCCCTGATCTGATGTTTTGATTGAGTGCTTATCGAAAAAACGGGGCATTATTTTTCAGCTTTTCGAAAGTTTGTGCGGTCAAAAACCACACCTCGCTTCAGTGTTCTGACGACACTTTTAAGGTTTGAAATATCTGTGAGGGGGTTGCGTGCCAGGAACACTAGATCAGCGTTTTTTCCCACTTTAATCGTGCCTGTACTTTCATCTTTACCAATCGTCATCGCCCCCACAAGCGTTGCAGACCGGATCGCTTCTGATGGTGTCATGCCTACTTGATGCACCATCATTTCGATTTCTTTGAAAAGTGCGGGATACGCCTCTTTCATCGGCGTATCTCCGTCCGTACCCGTTGAAATTTCAACGCCGCGCTCATGCGCTATTTTCGTAAGAGCGGCAGCAAAACTGCTCGGGCATTTCACTGGTATTGTTTTTGCCTCTGGGTTCGCTTCACGCAGTTCTTCTAGGTACGCGTAGAGCCAAACAGTAGCATCCAAGATTGTCCCCTGCTTCCGCATCGTATCAAAAATAGCAGTTATCTT
This sequence comes from Kordiimonas sp., assembly GCA_040830325.1. Taxonomy (GTDB): domain Bacteria; phylum Pseudomonadota; class Alphaproteobacteria; order Sphingomonadales; family Kordiimonadaceae; genus Kordiimonas. The sequence goes on from JBFOLV010000062.1 coordinate 3,132, forward strand.
AGGATGAGAGGGATCTAGGCTCTCATAATCCGGCACTACAGTATGATGATATTCAGTTGGTTTTTCTTTTGAGATTTCAAAAGCTAATCGACATACGTGAGAGATTGCATCAACACCTGCATCGACGACATCCCGTGGAAAAGCTGGGAACACCATGCTATGGGCCCAAACTTTAATGTCTTGCTTTCTGCCCTCAGCTGCAATTCTGCGCACATCACTCGCTGGCATATTGGCGTATATCTTAATACCAGTTGCCCAAGTACCTTTTGCCCTAGCGACAGCCAGAGGCATGTTAGTGTCTGCAGTGATGGACTGCATCCAAGGAACAAATCCCGGCTTTCCTCCTTGTGCAGACATAGCTGGCCGCGGGTCTTTATAAAAAGAAGGGCCAGCCATCAAGGCAGCATAATAAATATCAGACCCGGCAAATTCATTTAGCAAAGTGCTGCGCGAGAGAGCTGCCAGTGCCCTTGCATCACCTGCCATATCCCGCACCGATGTGATGCCACTATAAACGTATCGCCTGAGAGTAGCCTTTGCATTTTTTTCATTGGGCAAGGTGGCCAAGTGTACATGAGTATCTATAAGGCCGGGAATAACATACTGACCACTGGCATCGACGACATTGGCCCTATCAAAATCATTCAAATTCGAGCTAGAGGCAGACGAAACCGAAACGATTTTATCGCCCTTAACCACCAGCGTCTTATTTGGCTGCATTGCCGCGCCAGTGCCGTCAATTATTGACACATTGGTATAGGCAGTAGTGATAGCTTCCTGTTTGCTTGGGCCCTGAGCAAATACCCCAACCGATATACTGCCTAACAATAATAACTTAACTATATTAGCTCTGATCTTCATGTCCCGCCTCTGAATAAAAATCGATTTTGCTGCCCGGACCACCATTCAAGGCCTGCAGATAAAGATGATTGGCCACCACCAAATCCTGTGCGGCAACCCCAAGGGATCGATACAATGTCACTTCATGATTGCTTTCACGGCCATGTACATCGCCGTTCAGAACTTCGCCAATTTCACCAACAACATGGTTAGGTGTAATCAAGCCTTGCTCTACAGACCGGATGAGCTCGCCCGCTTGGTTAAAAGCTGAAGTTTTGAAATCCACATAATAACGAGAGGCTGACACCACACAGTTGGTGATTTCCTGCCGTTCAGGAATGCTCGCACCTACTACATTCAGGTGCATGCCTGGCTGCAGCATATCAGCGGTAACGATGGGGTCCGGGGAACTGGTAACAGTACAAACCACACAGGCGCCGTTTAAGGCTTCTTTGACAGTATCTTCAACCTTAACATTCAAATTATGTTGAAGGCGCATTTCAACAGCGAAACGCTCCGCTTCGTCCCGTTGCCATGCCTGTACACGGATCTCCTCAAAATCTCGAACTAGCATCAGCGCCTGAAGATGAGCCCTTGCCTGTTCTCCGGAACCAACTAGCGCAAGGACCTTTGAGTCTCTACGTGCAAGTTTATCAGTAGCCACTGCACTCGCTGCTGCTGTTCGAAACGCTGTAATTTCACCAGCGTCAATAAGAGCAAGAGGTACGCCTGTTTTGGCGTCGAACAGCAGCATGCAGCCCAGATGAGAGGATAACTTGCTCCCAGCATTGTCAGGCATGATATTGACAATCTTGATACCAAAACAATCTGGGTCAGCAATATAGCCCGGCATCATCCCCATGAAGCCGCCCTCAGGCATCGCCATTCCCCATCTGAGAGGAAGAATAGACGAACCGTCACTGACCTTGCACATCGCCTTTTCAATAAGCTCAATAGCTTGCGACATGCTCAGCCCTTGCTGGACCTGTTGTTTATTGATGACAATCATAAAGCCTCGTAACTGCTGCTTTGAGGGCAGAAAGTGCTGCTCCATCTCCTACCAAACAGCTTCAGCGAGAACTTATGATATGTCTAATATTAATATTATATCGGTATAATACTTTAAAAGTATCAATCTAACGAGTTGGAATGTTTGTATTTTTCTGCGGTGTATTCTTGGAACACGCTTCTAAAAGCCTTTACAGAAGCAGTTTCGCTTACCTGATTACTGATTAGATGTACGTCCACATATGACACTTCTTCCAGGGTAATGAAGGCGACGTCTTTTTCCCAAGAGGCGGCTATAATCTCCGCAACAAGTGCAATACCAACGCCTGTGGCTACATAAGTAAGCAGCACGTCTGTTTGATTAGACATAGCTACAATATTCGGACTGAAACCCGCTTGTTCGCACTTACTCACAATCTTATCGTAGTGGGAAGGAAACAGGTGACGCTCTAATGTTACAAAACGTTCCTCCTTCAGTTCCTTCAGGCTTACTGATTTTCTTCCTACGAGTGGATGTGTTTTTGGAACGGCAAGGCAAATACGCTCATGCAGGATTTGATAAAATTCGAT
>JBFOLV010000063.1:0-6720 GCA_040830325.1 Kordiimonas sp.
ATGGAAAGGCTATCGTGGCGGCCGTGCGCCTAACTTGTGGTATTATCACCTAAAGTCACAAGAGTCGCGCAAGCTAACAAGCCATGATGCACCCGATTCTGCGGCCATGTGGACAGATAAAGGTGTGTATTTCCTGTCGGAGCGTGGCGGGCAGGTTTCAAACCTGTGGCATTTGGATCTGGGTGAAGGGAAGAAACGACAAGTTACTGACGTTGATGGGTTTGATATAACGCGCCCATCTTTTGGCCCTTCAGATATAGTTTTTGAACGTGCAGGTAAACTCTCCTTGATGCGCCTTAGCGATGAAACGGTAACGGAAGTACCTATTTCGCTAACGATTGATACCAACTCTCTGCGCCCTATTCAGCGTAAAGTGCAAGATCGTTTAGCCGGAGCTTCCCTCTCAGGTGATGGTAAAACAGTTATTATGCAGGCGCGTGGCGAGTTGTTTTCTGCAGACCTCAAGAGCGGTGTTCTTAAAAATTATGGTTATGGTAGTGCATCAGCGGAACGATTCCCTAACTTGTCACCAGATGGGAAATCACTTGCCTATATGAGCGATCAAACAGGTGAATATCAGCTTCACATACAAAACCTCGAAACGCGTGACACGCGGGTGTTGACCAGTTTTGAAAAGGGATACCGGTACAAGCCTCACTGGGCGCCTGATGGCTCTAAGATAGCGTTTATCGACAATGAACAATCGATCTTTGTTGTTGATGTGAGAACCGGCAAACTGTCGAATGTTGATAAGGGCTTGTGGCGTTATAACTGGAATTTGGAAGCTTTTATACCGAGTTGGTCGCCTGATAGTCGGTGGCTTGCGTATGATCGCGGACTTGAAAATCGTAATAGCGTGATTTTCTTATTTGATACGGAAGAAGGCGCAAGGCATCAGATCACCTCAGGAATGTATAGTGACCATTCACCTGTATTTAGTAAGGATGGTAAAAACTTATACCTGCTGAGTGCACGTACCTTTGATCCGGTTTTTAGCGATATTGATTTTACATGGATTTATGCCAATTCAACGTCCATTGCATCCATTCCGCTTACTGATAGTGATGATGAAAAGGCTGCACTTGACCTAGTGGATAGAGAAGCGCATTTGAACCTCTTAAAAGCACCTGCTGGGAACTATACAGGGCTACAATTGGACGGTGACAAACTTATCTATGTGAGGCAGGCACGTTCTGGCGCGGGTGGTAGAGATGCATCAGCTTATTTCTATGACCTCAAGCAAGACAAAGAGTCAAAGATCGCCTCAGGTGTTTCTCGTGGGTTTGATGTAGCTGCAGGCAAGATACTGCTAAGAAAACGCAGTGATATGTATGTGGTGCCTGTGGCTGGCAATCAAAAGCTGGGTAAACCGGTCGATCTCAGCACGCTTATGGTCAAGTACGACCGGCAGCAGGAGAACAAACAAATTCTGGCTGATGCTTGGCGCTATGAACGCGATTTTTATTATGACCCCTCACTTCATGGTGTTGATTGGGCTGCAATGAAATCCAAATATGAAGCCTTGCTTCCGTATGTACTTACGGATGATGACATGAGCTTCTTAATTCGCGAAATGGCTGGTGAAGTGGCTGGTGGTCATGTTTGGGCCGTGGCCGTGCCGCGTAAGCGTTATCGCTTCCGAGAAACAGGCCTGCTAGGCGTAAATTTTGAGGTCGCGGACGGTCATTACCGTATTGCGAAAATTATTGAAGCGGGGGCACACCGGGATGATCACCGGTCACCACTCAATAAGGCTGGCCTGAATGTTAGCGAAGGTGATTATTTGCTGGCTGTCAATGGGGTAGACTTGGACGTGAATGTTTCGCCATGGGCTGCGCTTGAAGGGCTGGCCGGTAAAACAGTTGAGCTACTCATTAACAGTAAGCCAGCGACTGAGGGTGCGCGCACTATTGAAGTTAAAACATTGCAAAGTGAGAGTAAGCTCAGGGAACTAGCGTGGGTAGACGAAAATAGGCGCAAGGTTGCCGAGCTTTCTGGCGGTAAACTGGGGTATATTTATGTGCCTGATACAAGCCGCAACGGCCAGAATGAACTGATGCGCCAATATCGATCGCAGTTTACCAAAAAAGGTCTGCTAGTTGATGAGCGTTTCAATAGTGGCGGGGCGCTCGGTGACAGGCTTGTTGAGCTACTTAACCGCCCACCTCTTGTGTATTTCAGTAATCGCGGCGGCCGTGATTACCCACTGCCGGAACTTAGTCATTACGGCCCAAAGGCACTGCTGATAAACGGGTGGAGCTATTCTGGAGGTGACGGTTTTCCCTTACTGTTTAAGGCTGCGAAAGTTGGTCCGCTTATTGGTACGCGTACGTGGGGTGGCCTTATTGGTCCAGCAGCCAGCATGCCATTTGTTAGCGGTGGCCGAATTGCTGCACCGCCACAGCGTGTTTACTCAACGGATGGCACATGGTCTGGTCCTAACGGTGTGGTCCCGGACATTGAAGTGGAAAATGATCCTGGCTTAATGCTGCAAGGCAGAGACCCACAGCTTGAGAAAGCTGTTGAGAACTTGCTCTCTCGGCTCGGGGAATATCCACCTCATGTGAAGCCAGACTTTAAAACAGATGTGGAACTTAATTAGGGGGCAATGAGATGTTTAAGAAGTTTACGAAAAGCATTTTTATAGTTGGGATAGTGTCTCTCTCTGCCACGACCATCTCCGCAGATGATTGGAAGGTTATCCACGCAGGAACGTTAATGGCGGTCGCTGGCGAAGGCGTTAAAACTGAGCAGTCAATTGTTGTTAAGAATGATCGTATTGACCGTGTTGAAGATGGTTACATCGACTTGACTGTGGGCGACGATGATACGCTTGAAATCATTGATAGGAAATCGTCGTTTGTGATGCCAGGGTTAATGGACATGCATGTTCACCTTGACTTGAACGGTGAGAGGTGGACACGGCCACGAAATGAGAATGCTCGCCCTGCCTATGGTGTGTTTAGGGCGCTCGCGAACGCTAAGAAAACACTTGAGGCTGGTTTTACAACGGTTCGCAATCCTGGCGGTGAAGGCTGGGCTGTTTTTGCTGTAAGAGATGCTGTGAAAAATGGCGCTGCCGTGGGGCCTCGGATTTTTGCAGCAAGGCATACGATAACAGCAAGCGCCAATGAAGATTATAGCGGTGCATGTTCTGGTGTTGAGGGGTGTCGATCTGCGGTAAGGCGACAGATTGAAATGGGGGCAGACTTTATCAAAATATATGCAACATGCAGTGGATCACAGCCGTGTGGGCACGGGAATGCACGCCCTGTTTTCTTTGATGATGAAATGCTCGCGGTTATTGAGACAGCGAAAACACGTCAAATTAAAGTGGCAGCACACGCGCATGCGGTGGCTGGCATTCATCAAGCACTTCGCTTGGGTGCGAACTCAATAGAACATGGGACTTTTAGCGATAAGAAAGCATACAGTTTATATAAGAAGAACAATGTCTACATGGTGCCGACTATTGCAGTGCAGGACAATGTTATTCGGGACTATGCGAAGACAACAGACCCTGACATGCGTTATGTCATGAAAAACGCAATTGATTCCCACCCAGAAGCGGTGCGTGGAGCCTACAAGGCCGGCGTTAAAATAGCAGCAGGAAGTGATGCGGGTGTCGTGCCGCATGGTGAGAATGCCAATGAGCTTCTATGGTATGTGAATAAGGTCGGCATGACGGCAGAAGACGCACTTAAGGCCGCTACCATTCACGGCGCTGAACTTCTGGGCCGTATTGATGATCTTGGTACGATCGAGGCTGGGAAGCTGGCGGATGTGATTGCCATGCCTGAAAGCCCTCTGGAGGCCATTGAGGCGGTGAAGTCGATTTCGTTTGTTATGAAAGGCGGCGAGGTTGACGTATTGAAATAGTTCTTAGAGTGGCTGATTTTTGCCCAAGTTTTTCTCATGTCTGTTGAGTAAAGCTCAAGGAAATCAGCCATTTTCAGGCTGTTACAACTAAAACTAATTCCCTAAAATTTATGTAAGTAATGGCACAAGTGGGGTGCCTGTTTTAGGGAATGATTATGGCACGTCGGCCAGTAGAGTATTTATTTGAAACTGCGGACAGGTGGCCCGCAAATGAGTTTCTGCATATCCCAGCCTATGATGCCGGCGGTATCGTGCGGGAAGCAAAAAGCTACACATATTCCGCCGCTCAGCGCCAGATAGAGGCGTTGGCTCATGAGTATGAGGCACAGGGAGTTATAGAAGGCTCCCGTGTTGGATTGATGTTGGAAAACAATGCAGCTTTCTTTTTGCATTGGCTTGCGCTCAATCAACTTGGCATCTCCATTGTACCTTTGAATAAAGAATTGGAGGCGGAAGACTGTGCTCATATTATTCGGGATAGCCAGTTATCTTTAATTGTATGCTTTCCTGATCTGATTTCTATTGCGCTAGCAGCAGCAAGCAAGGCTGATCATAGCGTCCCTATTTGGAAGGTAGGCACTGAGGGAATGCCTGAACTGGTAGCAAAGTCAGTAGCGGAACCAGATGAATGTGCGCTCCTCTATACGTCAGGCAGTACGGGGCTTCCAAAAGGATGTGTTCTCAGCAATGAGTATTTTGAGGTAGCGGGTCAGGAATATAAGGCTCTGGGCGGTTTATGTACACTTGTTGAGGGTGCTGAACGTCTCGTTACCCCGTTGCCTCTCGTGCATATGAATGCGCTGGCGTGCTCTACAATGGCGATGATTATGACCGGTGGCTGCATTATTCAGCTTGATCGTTTTCATCCTAAAACTTGGTGGCAAACGGTAGTGGATACACAGGCGACAGCGATTCATTACTTGGGTGTCATGCCAGCAATTTTATTGCTGCTGGAGGAAACTGAGGCTGATACAAAACATCAGGTAAAATTTGGCTTTGGCGCAGGCGTGAATCCGAAACACCACCAGAGGTTTGAAGACCGTTTTGGTTTTCCGTTGGTTGAAGGGTGGTCAATGACCGAGGTTGGCGGTGCGGCTTGGATAATTGCCAGCAGTGAGCCCCGTCATGTGGCGCAGTGTTGCTTTGGTAAGCCGAGTGAGCGCGTTGAGTATCGTATTGTTAATGAGGCCGGCGACCTTGTGCCTGTCGGTCAAAGCGGTGAGCTGCTTGTAAGGCGATCAGGGCTTAATCCAAGAGAAGGTTTTTTCTCGGGTTATTACGGCCAACCTGAACTGTCAGCGGAAGCATGGCAAGATGGATGGTTCCATACTGGGGATATCGTTAAGGCAGATGCAGACGGTTCGTTATATTTTGTTGACCGGAAGAAAAGTATCATTCGCCGTAGCGGCGAGAATATCTCCGCCCTTGAAATAGAAGCTGCCTTAAGTGAACTACCTTATTTGACCGCTATTGGAGTTTGTCCTGTACCAGATGAAATTCGCGGTGAGGAAGTGGCAGCTTGCCTTGTAGTGGAAGGCGTTGAGGCAAGTGATGAGCTTGCCGCCGAGATCAGCGAACATGTTTTAACGAAGCTCGCATATTTTAAAGCTCCTGGCTATGTGGCGTTTGTTGATAGTTTACCACTTACTGCTTCTCAAAAACTACAGCGCGGTGAGCTAAAGAAGATTGCAGCGTCAATCGTCTCGGGTGGCAAAGCTATCGATTTGCGGCACTTGAAGAAACGCAGGAAAGCTAGCTGACATGGGCACGCGCGGGATACAAAATAGTATTGCGGTGGCTGTTCCAGTCAGTCTCTCATTTGGTCGTTTTTCTGATGTGACCACACCTGTCTTGTTTGCGCGGGCTCTGCGTATGCTGCTTGCAAGGTCCGGCCTTGATAAAAATGAGATTGACGGTCTTGCAGTTTCTAGCTTTTCATTAGCACCGGACCCTGCTGTGGCTCTCACCCGAAGCCTGGGGCTTTCACTGTCATGGTTTGAAGATGTGTCTGTTGGTGGTGCAAGTGGTTGCGTAGCTTTGAGTAGAGCCTCACGTGCTGTTGAAAATGGTGACGCTTCGATAGTTGCCTGCATAGCTGCAGATACAAATCCTAAGGACAGTTTTAAAAACCTGATATCTGATTTTAGTAGGGCTTCTAAAAAGGGTGTGTATCCCTATGGTGCTGGGGGACCAACAAGTGTGTTTGCCCTGCTGACACAGCAATATATGCGAACTTCTGGTGCCGGCCGTGAAGATTTTGCAGCGATTTGTTCTGCTCAACGGCGAAATGCTGAAAACGTTGCGCATGCCGTTCATAAGAAGCCTCTCTCCATAGGTGAGTATTTAGAAGCGCGGATGATAGCTGAACCACTGTGTCTTTATGACTGCGTGATGCCTGTCACTGGCGCTGAAGCATTTTTAGTGATGTCAGAAAGTCGCGCTATTTCACTTGGACTACCATATACGCTGCCACTGTCGAATATTGAGGCTTATAACGCTTTTTCAGAAGACAGCAGTCCGTTGCGCGGTGGCTGGGAATTAGGGCGCGAACGCCTCTTCAATGAAGCACGCCTCAGTCCAGATGATATGGATATTATTGAGACCTATGATGATTATCCTGCTGTTTCGGTCCTGCAACTTGAAGAACTCGGTATTTTGCCGGTAGGCGAAGGCGCTAAGGTTTTAGCTGGTAATAAGCAGTTACTTGCGCGGATCAATACTTCGGGTGGACAACTTTCTTGCGGACAAGCAGGTGCCGCAGGTGGTTTTCTGGGCCTTGTGGAGGCAATTAGGCAGTTAACCGGACAAGCAGAAGGTTGGCAGCAGAAAGACGCCCGACAT
>JBFOLV010000064.1:0-3132 GCA_040830325.1 Kordiimonas sp.
GAGCTTTCAAGAAAGCGCAAGAGTTAGACCCTAACTGTGCAATCTGTTACTGGGGTGAAGCGATTGCTTTAGGTCCCAATATTAATGCGCCTATGAGTGCTGAGGCCGGTAAACAGGCCTTGGTCGCTATGAGGAAGGCACAAAAGCTGAGCAGTTTTGCAAACGAGAGAGAGCAAGCCTTAATAGATGCAGGAAGTACTCGTTATAGTGACATAGAAGGTGTGACGCGAGGTGAATTAGATCAGCGCTTTGCAGATGCTATGGCCTCTTTGGTTCAGAAATTTCCAGAAGATCGTGATATTGCGACCCTCTATGCAGAAGCGCTTATGACAACTGCGCCCTGGGATTATTGGGAAAGGGATTTCACAACACCTAAGCCTCATATTCGTACAGCAATAGACACTATCGAAACGGTATTATCTGAAAACCCAAATCATTATGGGTCTATCCATCTATATATTCATCTTTATGAAGCCAGCCAGATGGCAGAAAAAGCGGCAGTTCATGCGGATAAGTTGGCGGGGTTGGCGCCTGGTTCAGGCCATCTAGTACATATGCCGGGGCATATATATTTCCGCATTGGTCGTTATCTCGACAGTTTGGAGACAAACGTCAAAGCAATAGCTGTTGATGAAGCTTACTTGAAGGTGACAAAAGGCTCGGACCTATATCGCTATGGCTACTATCCGCACAATGTGCATTTTGTGTTAGTGTCCGCTCAGATGGCTGGGGACGGTGCAACAGCATTGGAGTATGCGAACAAACTAGATCAGCTTATACCTCTTGAAGTACTGGCGGGAGCTGAATGGATCGCACCGATAAAAGCGGCACCATATTTTGCACAGGCGCAATTTGGCAGTGTTGAGGACGTACTTGCGCTGTCTGCACCGCCAGACAGCATTCCTTACCTGAAGGCAATGTGGCATTATGCGCGAGGTGTTGTCCTTGCTGAAATAGGTGACCAACGTTCGAGAGAAGAAGTGAGCGCAATAGCTGATTTAGCGCAGACTGATGCTATTCAAACAGCGGGCATTCCGGCCGCAACAATCCTTGAAATTGCGCAAAATATAGTTAGTGCCAAATACTTGATGAGTGAAGGTAAGCCAGAGCAGGCCATAGCTTTATTAGAAGAAAGCGTAAGCCTTCAAAACAGCATGAGCTATACCGAACCACCTTTTTGGTATTATGCCCTTGAGCAAACTTTGGGTGCCGCTTATTTAGGTGTTGGCGATTTTGAAAAAGCAGAGACAGCTTTTAAAGCGAGCCTTATTCGTCACCCTAATAGTGCTTGGTCACTATATGGTCTATGGCAGTCGCAGGAACGGGCTGGCAAACACGAAGCCGCGAAAGCAAGCGAAGCGCTGTATATGAAAGCGAGCCTTTCAGACGGCGTGATGGACCTAAAAAAGCTGTAGTGTAAGACTGTGTTTAAGTGTTTTGAGTAGAGAGAAGTGTGACATGAAACAGCCTATTGCCTTTGTGACAAATATTGAACGGGAAGAAGTTGATCAGTGGCTGGAGTTATTTTCAGAAGTCATGCCCGAAGAAGAGAGTGTTCCTTTTGATCAGGTGACTGATCTAACGGCTATTGAGATCGCGATTGTTGCTAATCCAAGGCCTGAAGACCTGCTAAAGCTTCCGAACCTCAAGTGGATACAAAGCCTTTGGGCTGGGGTTGAGGGAATTCTTAAAGAAAAATCATTGGATCATATCCCACTTGCTCGCATGACTGACCCTAACCTTGCGGTAACAATGGCAGAGGCAGTGCTTGCATGGACGCTTTACCTGCACCGGGATATGCCCAAGTACGCTGAGCAGCAACAGGCGCGCATTTGGAAGCAGCAGCCTTTTGTTAGGGCTGAGGAGCGCAGCGTTGGGATATTAGGGCTAGGTAAGCTTGGGTTGAGATCAGCAGAGACGCTACTGGCTGCCGGTTTTAAGGTTTTAGGGTGGAGCCGTTCGCTTAAGAATATAGATGGTGTGGAGACCTTCGCTGGCGATAAGGGGTTGAACAATATTTTAAACCAATCGGATATTGTCGTAAATTTGCTGCCCCATACACCCAGTACATGGAATTTGCTGAATGAAGAAACATTTGGACAAATGAAAGCGGGCGCTAGCCTGATCAACTTTGGCAGGGGCGCAACTGTTGAGCCAAATAGTCTAATTGCTGCGCTGGATAGTGGTCATTTGAAGCACGCTGTACTCGATGTGTTTAAAAAAGAGCCGCTTCCAGACGATAATGCCCTGTGGGTGCACCCCAAAGTGACCATTTTACCTCATATTTCTGCACCAACTGACCCAAAAACAGCAAGCCAGTTGGTGGCGGATAATATTAAAAGTTACAGGTCTTCGGGTACGATACCTACAGTGGTGGATCGGTCGCTAGGGTACTAGATTTAACGAATAATGTAGGTGATTTGATGTCGCCGCTGCGATAGGGGGATGAGTGTCTGTTTTTTTGAATGTCAAGCCTGAGACGTTAGGCGTAGTGGATGATAAGTATCTGGGACTATTGTATAGTCGAGTTTGGTCCGGCGATGTTGTTACTTATAGTTATGCTGATTTAGCACAATGGGAAACTTCGGAAGAATATCCGATAAATGCTGTTCCTGCTGATGCAAAACTCAGGGAACTTGTAGGTAGCGTGCTAGATGAAATTGAAGCTGTTACCAATCTAGAGTTTAAAGAAGTAATATCTGATGCGCATATCGATATTTTTGTAAATACAAAGCTCCATGAAAATGGTTTTGCAGGACAGGCTGTCGGCCCCAATGGATCGGGGGGATATGCAGCTGTAGCTGCACAGGAACCAATAATACGAACATTGTATCATGAGATTTTGCATGCGGTAGGGCTGTCCCACCCCGACCTAACTATTCTTCCCGATAATGTCCAAAGCGGCCAAGTTACGATTATGTATCCGGCTAATGCGATCGGTTACGAGGATGGATATTTAAAAAGTTTTACCCCTACAGACTTGTTGGCTCACGATATCGAGACTTTACAGCAAGTGTACGGCATTAATAAATCAAGTTCAGGAAACGATGATTATTTTTTCGATACAGCAGACGTGTATTATGAGGGGCTGTTTGATGCTGGTGGAACAGATACTATTCATATCCTAGATGA
>JBFOLV010000065.1:0-4814 GCA_040830325.1 Kordiimonas sp.
AAGCAAAACGTCAGCCAGGATCGGCGTTTAAGCCATTTGTATATGCCGCAGCACTTGATAAAGGGTTTACACCGTCAAGCCTAGTATTGGATGCCCCTTTTGTTATTGATCAGGGCGAGGGACTTGGAAAATGGAAGCCGAAGAATAGCAGTAATAAGTTTTATGGTCCTAGTACCTTACGGCTTGGTATTGAGAAGTCTAGAAACCTTATGACGGTTCGTCTGGCTCAGCACTTGGGCATGGGTACTGTAATGGATTATGCGCGTAGGTTTGACCTTGAAGAGAATATGGAACCTTCTTTAGCTGCTTCGCTTGGTGCCGGCGAAACGACTTTGCTGAAGCTTACTGCTGCGTATGGTATGCTGGTTAATGGCGGAAAAGAGATAAAACCTTCCTTAATTGATCGGATACAGGATCGCCGCGGCCGTGGAATTTACAAACATGATTCCAGAGACTGTGTATCTTGTCGTTTAACAGGATATGAAGATGGCTTTGAACCAGACATTCCAGATGCGCGTGACCAAGTCTTAGACCCACTTACTGCCTATCAACTTGTCTCTATGATGGAAGGTGTGGTTAGGAACGGTACAGCACGAAGCGTAGGTCGGGTTATTCCTCGTCAACCTCTGGGTGGTAAAACAGGTACAACAAACGATTCACTGGATGCCTGGTTTGTTGGGTTTTCTGCAGATATGGTAGTTGGTGTGTTTACAGGTTTTGACAGACCGCGTTCTCTTGGCACTTACGAAGAGGGCTCAAGTGTTGCAGTCCCGGTTTTTCGTAACTTTATGAAAGACGCATTGAGAGGGGAAGCCGGAATTCCTTTCCGTATGCCAGCAGGTATACGTCTCGTGCGAATTAATCCGGAAACGGGGCAGCCTGCAAAGCTTGGTGATAAAAATATTATCCTTGAAGCCTATAAGCCTGGCACTGAACCTCGCTCTGGTCAGTTAGCAGTACTTGACGGCTCGCTCGCAATCGGTAAAACGAAGGGCACAATACGTGATGGCACCGGCGGTATATACTAGCCTGGTATCGCCAACATTTTATAAAAAGGATATGTTTATGCGCGCGGAAGCTTTGGCAACCGTAGATCAACTCAAGCAGTCTATGACACTGCTGAGGAGGCATCTTTGACTGGGATCAGGCATTATTAAGGCTTGAGGAGCTTAACGCTTTATCAGAAGACCCAGACTTATGGAATGATCCCAAAAATGCTCAAAAATTGATGAGGGAACGGACGAAGCTGGATGATGCAACGTCCGCGGTTAAATCAATTGAGCAGGATCTTTCAGATACACTAGAAATTATTGAGTTAGCAGAACTTGACGGTGACGCTGACATGGAAATGGAAGCTGAAGAATCTCTCAAGGCTCTTGCAGAGGCTGCCAAGAAGGCAGAGCTACAAGCTTTACTATCCGGTGAAGCTGACGGTAATGATACCTATATCGAAATTCATGCAGGTGCGGGGGGAACTGAAGCCCAGGACTGGGCCAGCATGCTGTTTCGAATGTATTTACGTTGGGCCGAAAGCAGGGGCTTTAAAACCGAAACTATCCAGTATATGGACGGTGAGGAAGCCGGCATTAAATCTGCGACTATCCAGGTAAAGGGTGAGGATGCCTACGGGTGGCTAAAGACTGAATCTGGTGTGCACCGTCTCGTGCGAATTTCACCGTTCGATTCTAATGCGAAGCGTCATACAAGCTTTGCTTCTGTTTGGGTGTATCCTGTAATTGATGATTCGATTGAGGTTGAAATTAACGAAGGAGATCTCAGGGTTGATACTTACAGGGCGTCTGGCGCCGGTGGCCAGCACGTAAATACGACTGATTCAGCTATTCGTATTACGCACCAGCCTTCTGGTATTGTGGTTCAATGTCAGAACCAGCGCTCACAGCATAAAAATAGAGCCGAGGCCATGAGCATGCTGAAAGCACGGCTGTATGAAGCAGAACTTCGCAAGCGTGAAGAAGAGGCAAATGCGGTTAACGCACAAAAAACTGATATTGGATGGGGACACCAGATACGCTCCTATGTGATGCAGCCATATCAGATGGTGAAGGATTTGCGTACAGGGGAAGAGTCTGGCCAACCTCAGAAAGTTTTGGATGGTGCGCTTGATCCATTTATGGCGGCTGCCCTTGCTGCACGGGTATATGGTGAGAACAAAGACGTAACTGATGTTGAATAGTTTGAATTAGCCCGCATATATAGAGGCTGATTTTAGAGGATTTTTAGACGTGACAGAAGAAACTAAAGACAAGAATGGCAACAGTGAGCATTTGAACAAGATTCTGTTCGATGCACGTAAAATTATTATCTCCAGTGATATTAATATGGAGATGGCGAAAGACGTATGTGCGCGCCTTCATGCAATGGCGCATGTCTCAAACGACCCTATTACCGTGATCATTTGTTCACCAGGTGGGCATGTGGAAGCTGGAGATATGATTCACGACACTATTAAGTTTATCGAGCCGAAGGTGAAAGTACTTGGTTCAGGTTATGTTGCGAGTGCGGGCGCCTTAATTTACGTAGCCGCGGATAAAGAAGATCGTTTCACTACGCCCAATACACGTTTTCTCTTACACCAACCGAGTGGTGGAGTTGGTGGTGATGCTACCAATATTTCTATCCAAGCCGAGCAAATCGTTACTATGCGCGAGAGACTAAATAAAATCTTCGCGGAGGCAACCGGGCAATCACTTAAGAAGATAAGTGAAGATACTGACAGGGATTATTGGCTAACTGCTAAAGAAGCCCAGGAGTATGGCATTGTCGGCAAGATCATCGGTTCAGAAAAAGAAATGAAGTAAATTCATTTATTAGTCATGCAAAAAGGGCGCTTCTAGGCGCCCTTTTCTTTTAAATAGACCTGAACAACTCTATTCAGCAGCGGATTTTGTCTCAACAAAAGAAGGTGTTTCTGTTTTACCCGCAGGAGCTTTATCTGCTGGGCTAGATGTATGAGCAAAATGGCCGGTAAGTTTAGCCCCGGCCTCTACTGAAAGGCTCTCATGGTATATATCGCCGTTGATGACGGCTGTTTTCTCTAACCTTACTGAGCGCGCCCGGATTTGGCCGTCGACTTGTCCTCGAACGGTTACATTATCAGCTGCGATTGTTCCTTTAACAGAGCCGCTTTCGCCCATAACAAGCCCGCCACATGTAAGATCACCAGTGATTGCTCCGTCGAGTTGTAGCTCGCCGATAGTCCGTACATTGCCTTCAATTTCAACATCTGAGCCGATGATGGATGGGGTAGGGGCTGCATTAGTGCGCGGCGCCTGCCCAATGTTATTCGATGGTTTCTTCATGTCGTCCTTGGATTTTGAGAACATCGTTTGCTGCCTTTAAGAAGGGCATTGGGTCTCTTACGGAGTCTTCAAACCATATCTCATAGTGAAGATGGGTGCCTGTCACGCGTCCAGTTTTCCCCATGTCTCCTACCCGTGTCCCAGTACTAATTATCTCACCTTTTTTAACACGTAGTTTACGCATATGACCATAGCGGGTTTTGAATCCGTTTCCGTGGTCAATCTCAACCATCTTACCGTATGGCCCATACCAACCTGAATGAACCACCTCCCCGGGGGCTGTTGCGTAAATCGCCGTACCTGGCCAACCTGCTAAATCAAGACCAGGGTGATTTGCCCAAGTCTTTTTCAGAGGGTCGCGGCGGCGACCAAAGCGGCTAGAAACATAATATTTTTCTGCCGGTTTGCCTATTGGGAAACTATCGAGGACCTTTGTGGCGATCTCAAGGCGCTGACGAGCATCAAGCAATGTAACAAATTCTGAATGATCGTTTGCGGCAAATACGGGCTGAAAACCTGCTTCAGGTTCGTAAGGCCCCCCCATAGCTGTTTCGTCGCCTTGCCATTGTCTTATCAAATCTGCGCTGGTTAATTCTGTTGGGGCAAGTGCGCTATTCAATGTATCCAAGCGCTGATTGACTTGCGCAAGCATAGTATTTGCCAGTTGCCTTTGGCGTATTTCCGATTCTTTCAATCTATTTAAAAGCATCATTCGACGCTCTGTAGTTGAAACTGTAGCTACCTCAGTGCTCTCACTATTTAGCAGTTCATGGAAGAAAGAGGTTTGAGGTACTTCCTCAGGATCTGGCGTTTGTTCTTCTGCGTCAACCTCGGTAGAATTAGAGGTTTGCTCAGGGCTTGTGCCAACAAACTCTTCAAGGAATGCCTGACGATCCTCTAGTTGCTTGGCTCGCTTCTCAACTTCAAGTTCTAAAGCAGAAAAATCATTCGAGAGATTTTGATAATCTGCTGAAATACTTGAAATCTTTGCGTTTTTTTCTTCTAGGAGAAGATCATGAGTAAGATAGGCATATGAGGTAACAATTCCCCATCCTAAAAAGCCTATTGCGCAAGAACTCATGAATAGCTGAACATTAGTGCTAATGGTGAGGAAACGGACACGGCCTTCACTGCGCAGAAATAACTGCCGCTCAGGGAAATATTTCCCACGCCAAAGCCGCCATTTATCACTAAATGTCAGGGTATTACTCAATCAATCCTCACGAAAAAAAACGTGCCCTAAAGTTTATGCCGTAGCGTGATGATAGCAGCTAACTATCACTCTTTGTTCATAAATTTTCTGCATTCCACTAATTTTAACCAAAAAGGTCAAGCCAATTGTTACTATTCAAGTAAGTCAGCTAGAGGCTCGTAGAATGATACAGGCATGCCAGCCTGATTGCGTGCCGCATGATTGAATGGTGGTTTTACGTGCCCTTTAAAATAGGATTGCACCAAGTCTCGGAACCATTCATCGGGGTTAAGGTCTCCTTG
>JBFOLV010000066.1:0-3232 GCA_040830325.1 Kordiimonas sp.
CGAGCTTCATCAAGTACTGTGCGTGCACGTTCCATTTCTTGCTCAACGAAGGCTATTTCTTCTTTGGCAATACTCTGGCTAACGCTGTTAACAAAATCATCCGAAGCAGCGATCACTTCTTTTACGAACGCTAAAGAAAACTCGGGTGTATAACCCTGACCGCGGAAAGTAATAATCCCAGAATCCGGGTTCATTTTTACCGACAGTTTATCTTTAAAATAATTGAGGCGATCTTCAACCGTCGCATCGCTAGAAAGCCGCGATAGGAAATCACCGTCCTCCCCCGAAAAATGCTCACTAAATTTAACGGAGCCTTCTAAACGATTCAATATATCTAGGGACTGCGCATAAACAGAAAGTAAAAGCGCATCCTGGGTTTCCCCTTTTGCACCAGACAAAAGCTGCAGCTGTGGCATTACTGCCTGTGTTTCAGTTGACTTCACATAAACATGCGCAACCGTTACATAACGGTCACTTGCCACAAAAACATAATATAGCGTAGCAACAACTACAGCGGCCAGCACCCACCGATAGCTGCTGAAGCTTAATGTAGCGGAGCGCACATCATGAATAAGCGGGCCTTTTTGCCCACGTTCGGCAACCGTTGCCCGTAGTTTTGCTAAGATTTTATCCATGCGCTACAAATAGGCTTTCATTATAAATTTCTATACCGATACAAAGCGGTTTCCACACTTTCGTAGAATTCCGCTCTACCATATGCAAGTAAAATAGCTGCATTACACTGCTGTTTCAGGGTCTTCTCATCATGACTAACCATAATGATATTTGATGTGTCGCGCTTCTCGGTAAGCGCCTCATTACACTTCCGCCTGAACGCCGCATCCCCTACAGCAGTGATTTCATCTATAAGGTACGTATCAAAATCAAACCCCATAGAAACCGCAAAAGAATACTTTGATTTCATACCTGAAGAATAGCTTCCCACCGGCAGTTCAAAATTACGCCCTAACTCTGAGAAGTCTTTGACATACTCCTCAATGTCTCGGGTTTCTCTCACACCGTGAATACGGCAAACGAACCTAACATTTTCACGCCCTGTCATCTTGGGTTGAAATCCACTGGACAGCGCTAAAGGCCAACTAATAAAGCGGTCTGAGTGTATTTTTCCGTATGAGGGGAAATCAATTCCACCAAGCATACGCAAAAGCGTAGACTTGCCCGCACCATTAGCACCGACAAGCGCAATATCCCTGTCATCCGGCAACGCAAAGTCAAGGTTCTTCAGCACATACTTCGGGCCAAAGCGGGTAGGATAATATTTATATACATTATCTAACCGGATCATGTGGCCACCATACGTTGCCAGCGCAGTCTATACGCAGCAACAGCCACCGCAGTCGTAATCAAAATCCAAGTAAACAGGTATCTCTGATCTGCCACAGGGCTTGTATAGATAGGCAGCCAGGCTTCTCTGATAAGCTCATTGGCATGTACCAATGGATTCAGCTTAAAAATACCATACATTTTATACGGTATGATCGACATTGGGAAAATCACTGCAGATAGAAAAAGCAGAGGCATTGTGAGAATATTGATAAATGTATCTACTTCTGGCGCTAGATCAGCGAGAACGCAGGCCAAAATACCAAACGATGTAGCGAACAGCCATAGCTGAGTAGCATAAAATAACACCATCAAAGGGTCACGCGGCACAGGGCTGAAACCCATCCACATCAAACCAAGTATTAAGATTGTTGCAGACACCAGAAAAACTGCGCCTTCAACAATTGATCTCGCTAGAAACACATCAAATAATCGCACTTGGCGAAAACCTAATATACCCATGGCACCACCAAGGGCGCCCATATTACGCTTCATGGTGGACTGCCAAAGCATACGGAACGGCAGATAGCCAGCTAGAATAAAAACAGCCGGTTCGCTATACCCAAAATGACCGGCCCCTCTGAGACCAAACAAGGTCATAAAGACCCCGATCATGACGATAGGCTCTAGCAATATCCATATATTTCCAAAGGTGTAGTTCTTAAAACGCGCATTCATTTCCCGCAAAAATATTGCGAAAATCACATCACGTTGAATAGAAAAAGCCGATCTCGCTCGCATCTTAATGCACCTTTAGAGTCCGGCAGTCCGAAGTCAGCTAGACGTCATCATGCTTATAGATACCGGCATAACGACCGTCGGTTTCTACAGCAACCAGAAACTTAACTTCGTCCGTACGCATCAAAGTTTCTGCTTCGTCCACAATTACATCACGGCAAATAACGGAGAAATCTTTGCTCATACACTGCTGCGCTGAAACTTCTCGTACACGGCGTGTAACGCGTAGTGCCACGCCCAGCTGCCCTTTAGTAACAACACCAATCGGCGTGTTATTTTCATCCACGACAACCGCAACACCAGCAGCGGCACCAGCCATTTCAGCAGCTAATTCCAGCAGCACCATATCGGGAGAAACCACTGGTACATGTGTTGAATGCATAACATCCTCAACCCGCGTCAACAAACGGCGACCAAGTGAGCCGCCCGGATGATAACGGGCAAAATCTTTCGCATGGAAATCACGCAAGCCCATTAGAGAAATTGCCAGCGCATCACCAATAGCAACTGTAAGAACGATAGATGTTGTTGGCACCAAATTGTTTGGGCAAACTTCTTCTGCAACGGGAATTTCCAGAACCACATCAGCAGCACGTCCAAGTGTGGAAGCCTTCGCGCCAGTAATCGCGATTACTCTGTTCCCAAAGGCTTTCAAAGATGGAAGAAGCTGGCAAAGTTCTTGAGTTTCACCGGAATACGAAATCAGAAGCAGCGTATCCCCCGGAGTAACCATTCCCAGGTCACCATGAGAGGCTTCAGCAGGGTGTAAGAAAAAAGACGGCGTACCAGTTGAAGCAAGTGTCGCCGAAATCTTACGAGCAACATGGCCGGACTTACCCATACCTATAACAATCAAATGGCCTGGCGTATTAAGTACCAGCATAATCGCTTCACGGAACGCATCTTCATCATATGTTTGGGAAAGTCGTTCTAGCGCTTGGCCTTGCTTCAAAAAGCTCGAACCTATATTTTCCAGTGTTTGGCCAAGGTCGGCCTTCAGGCTGCTCGGGAGTTCAAGGACATTCTCTGACGCCGCACCCTTGCTCACTGAATTACTCATATATATTCCCCCAACTTGGTATTATATATTAGAAGCACTAAAACACTGATAAATATATATTTTTTCCGTCATCCTTGCATTCCCCAAGAA